>NZ_JBFUCW010000023.1:0-73173 GCF_056405035.1 Pedococcus sp. P2_A3
GTTAAGGACTGTGGACCACGACCCGCTGAGCACCACCTTCGCCGCCTTGGCCGACCCCACGCGCCGCGCGATCCTCGAGCGCCTCGCTGACGGTGACGCCACGGTGGGAGAGCTCGCCGAGCCGTTCGCCATGAGCCTGCCAGCCATCTCCAAGCACCTCTCGGTGCTCGAGCGGGCCGGGCTGGTGGCCAAGGACCGGGACGGCCAGCGACGCAACTGCCGCATCACCGCCACCCCACTGCAGAGCGCAACGTCGTGGCTCGAGGAGTACCGCCGCCACTGGGAGGCCAACCTCGACCACCTCGACGCGTACCTCAACCGCCTCCAGGGGACCGCGTCCCCCACCAGCACCAGCGCCGGATCCACCCCCGTCACACCCACCCAGGAGAACCAGCCATGAGCAACGCAGCCGACACCCACGAGCGCGCCACCGTCACCCGCGACGGCAGCCAGGTGGTCATCACCCGCACCTTCGCCGCTCCCGCCGCCCTCGTCTACGAGGCGATGACCACCCCCGAGCACATCCGCCAGTGGTGGGGTGCCGGGCACGGGGAGGTCACCGTCTGTGAGGTCGACCTGCGGGTCGGCGGCCGTTGGCACTTCGCACAGACCACCCCCAGCGGCGACGAGGTCTCGTTCTCCGGCGAGTACCGCGAGCTGGACCCGCCGGGCCGGATGGTGCACACCGAGGTCTTCGACACCATCCAGAGCCCGGAGTCGGTCATCGAGTCCACCCTCACCGAGCACGACGGCCGCACCACCCTGCGGGCCGTGATCACGTACGACTCCCCGGAGACCGTCGAGATGGTGTTCGCGTCGGGCATGGAGACGGGCATGAACGACTCCTACGACGCCCTCGAGAAGGTGGCCCAGGCCCTGGCCGCCTGAGACGTCAGCGGCTCAGGCGCCGCGCACCACGAGGCGTCCGGTGCTCTCGCCGGCTCCCAGCCGGGCGAGGGCTGCGGGCGCCTCGTCGAACGCCACCTCCTGCGACACCACCGGGCGCACCAGACCGGCGTCGGCCCACGCCACGAGCTGGTCGTGCGCCGCAACGGCGACGCCGTGGTCGCGCTGGAGGTAGAGGCCCCAGTGCAGCCCGAGGATCGAGTAGTTCTTGACCAGGGCGTGGTTCAGCGCAGGGGCCGGGATCGTGCCGCTGGTGAAGCCCACGACCACGATCCGGCCCTCGAACGCCACCACCTTCGTCGAGGCGTCGTAGGCGGCGCCGCCGACCGGGTCGAAGACGACGTCGGCGCCGGCCCGCCCGAGAGCATCCTTGAGGGCGGTCACGAGGTCACCCGCGGAGCGGTCGACCACCGTGTCGGCGCCAGCGGCCCGAGCGACCTCGGCCTTGGCCTCGCTGCCGACGACCGCGACCACCCGCGCCCCGAGCGCCGTGCCGACCTGGACCGCTGCCGTGCCGACTCCCCCGGCCGCCGCGTGCACCAGCAGGGTCTCCCCCGCACGCAGCGCGGCGCGCCGCACGAGCCCGACGTATGCCGTCTGGTAGCCGATCGTCAGCGTGCTCGCCTCGGCATCAGGCAGGGCGGCCGGAGCCGCGAACGTCCCGGTGGCGGGCATGAGGCACTCCTGCGCCAGTCCACCGTGTGGCACCGCCGTCGTGCCGACGACCCGGTCACCGACCGCGAAGCCGGCAACGCCCTCGCCGAGCTCGAGCACCTCACCACAGACCTCCACACCGGGGGTGAAGGGCAGGTCAGGACGCACCTGGTAGTGCCCACGCACCATGAGCACGTCGGGGAAGTTGAGCGCCGTCGCCAGCACCCGCACCCGCAGGTGGCCCGGCACGACCTCAGGAGCCGGCGCCTCGACGGCGCGCATCACGTCGACCGGCTCGCCCAGAGTCGGGACGTTCCAGGCCCTCACGCGCGCCCCGACGGCGTCACGACGCGGTGCAGGGCAACCACGGACTGAGTCGTATCACGGTGCTGCACTAGAGGTTTCCACCCAGGGTCACGCCGCCATCGACCACGAGCGTCTGTCCGGTCACCCAGCTCGCATCCGGCGACAGCAGGAACGACACGGCTCCTGCGATGTCCTCGGGAGCCCCCAGCCGCTTCATCGGGTAGGCCGCCGCGACCTTCTCCTCGCGGCCCTCGTACAACGCCTGCGCGAACTGGGTCTTGACGATCGCCGGAGCCACCGCGTTCACCCGCACCGACGGGCCGAGCTGGTACGCCAGCTCGACGGTGAGGTGGATCAGCGCGGCCTTGCTCACGCCATACCAGCCGATGGAGCCGGTGGCCCCCAGCCCGGCGATGGACGCGACGTTGACGATGGCCCCCGGACGGTCGCCCTGGCCGAGCCCGGCCGCGATCGCCTTCTGGGTCCACGAGAACGCGGACAGCACGTTGACATCCATGATCTTGCGGGCGACGTCGAGCGGGGCGTCGAGGATGGGCCCGTAGACCGGGTTGATGCCGGTGTTGTTGACGAGGTGGTCGAGTCCGCCGAACGCCTCGTGGGCGAGCCGGAGGACCTCGTCCTGGTGCGCCTCGTCAGCGGCGTTGCCCGCGACGGCGAGGGCCTTGGACTCGCCGCCGAGCAGCTCGACCGCCTCGGCGAGGGCCTCGGGCTTGCGCGCCGTGATGACCACGCGGGCACCCTCGGCCACCAGCTTCTGGGCGATGCCCAGGCCGATGCCGCGGGAGGCACCGGTGACGATCGCGACCTTGCCGGCGTGGACGCCCTGGCGGTCAGGGCGCGGCGCGGCGCTGTCGGGAGCCACGTCAGAGGCCCAGGTCGCGGCCGATGAGCTCCTTCATGATCTCGTTCGACCCTGCCCAGATCTTGGAGACCCGGGCATCGCGCCAGGCACGCGCAACGCGGTACTCGTTCATGAAGCCGTAGCCACCGTGGAGCTGGACGCACTCGTCGAGCACGTCGTTCTGGACCTCCGCGGAGAACCACTTGGCCTTCGCGGCGTCGACGGCGGTGAGCTTGCCCTCCGCGTGGGCGGCGATGCAGTCGTCGACGTAGGCCTGGGTGACCTCGAGCTTGGTCTGCAGCTCGGCCATCTTGAACTTGTTGTGCTGGAACGACCCGACCGGCTGACCGAAGGCCTTGCGCTCCTTGGTGTAGGCGACCGTCTCACGGAAGATCTGGAAGGCGTGGGCGGTGTTGGCCACCGCAGCGCCCACCCGCTCCTGCGGGAGCCGCTGCATCATCGAGATGAAGCCGAGGCCCTCTTCGCCGAGGCGGTTCGCGTCCGGCACCTTGACGTCCTCGAAGAAGAGCTCAGAGGTGTCGGCCTCCTCCTGGCCGACCTTGTCGAGCTTGCGACCACGGCTGAAGCCCTCCATGCCGGCCTCGACCATGAACAGGGTGATGCCCTTGGCACCCTTGGACGGGTCGGTGCGGGCGGCGACGATGACCAGGTCGGCCTGGTAGCCGTTGGTGATGAACGTCTTGGAGCCGTTGAGGACCCAGTGGTCACCGTCGCGGACGGCGGTGGTCTTCAGGGCGGCGAGGTCGGACCCACCGGACGGCTCGGTCATGGCGATGGCGCAGATGAGGTCGCCGTTGGCCATGCCGGGCAGCCAGCGCTCCTTCTGCTCCTGGGTGCCGAGGTCGACGATGTAGGGCGGGCACACGTCGGAGTGGATGCCGAAGCACGAAGACACGGCGAAGTTGAAACCCGCGATCTCCTCGGCAGCGATGGCGTTGAACCGGTAGTCCTCGGCGCCGGCACCCCCGAACTCCTCGGGGATGTCGAGTCCGAACAGGCCCTGCTTGCCGGCTTCCTTCCAGATGTCACGGTCGACCGACTTCACCTCGAGCATCTGCTCGGCACGCGGCTTGAGCGTGCGCTCGACGAACTCGCGGACCGAGCTGCGGAAGGCCTCGTGATCGGGACCGTAGATGTTGCGGGGCATGGCTCTCCTTGACGATGACACCGGTGACGCTGGACCGTGGCGACGCTGAAGTGAGGTTAGTAAGCGCTTGCTTAGTGTCCGATGGCTGGGGCATGCTGTCAACCATGTCCAGCCCCGCGCGCCACGTGGAACCCGAGGCCTCCGTCGACCCCGCGGCCTCCCTCGACCCCGCGGCGTCCATCGACCCCGCGGCGTCCATCGAGCGCGTGGACACCGCCCACCGGCTGCTCGAGGCGGCGGCCGAGGCGTTCGCCGACCGGGGCTTCCACGCCACCACAACGCGTGACATCGCCTCACGGGCCGGCCTGTCCCCCGCCGGGGTCTACGTGCACTTCGCGTCCAAGGAGGAGCTGCTCTACCAGCTCAGCCGCGAGGGACACGTGGCAGCTCGCGACATGCTGCTCGCCGCAGCGGAGGGGGCGTCGTCCCCCACCGAGGCACTGCGGGCGATCATGGGGCGGTTCGCCACCTGGCACGCCGAGCACTTCCGGGTCGCCCGCATCGTCCAGTACGAGTTCGCGAACCTGACCCCGGAGCACCGCGACGCCGTGCTCGCGCTGCGCAAGCAGATCGACGCGGTGGTGCGCGACGTCGTCACGGCCGGGGTGGCCAGTGGTGAGTTCAGTGTCGACGACGTGCCCGACACGACGTTGGCCCTCATGTCGATGGCCGTCGACGTCGCCCGCTGGTACGACCCGGAGATCAAGCGCACCCCCGAAGCCATCGGCGCGGCCTACGCAGACCTCGGGGTCCGCCTGGTCACCGCGCGCTGAGCGGCTCGACCTGCCTGACCACCTCGGCGACGAGGTCGTACGCGGCATCGTCCGTGTCGTTGCCCATGCCGAGGAGCACCGTGTCGATCCCGGCCTCCGACAGCCGCCCGAACCGCTCCACCGCCTGGTCCACCGTCTGCACCGGCGCCCGCGACGTCGAGTCGCCCTTCCCGTCCTTGGCCAGGGTGACCCGCGCCAGGCAGGTCTTCTCGATCTCGGCGTAGTCGCGGCCCAGGTCGTCGCAGTGCTGCCGGATGACGTCCAGCTTGCGCGGGATCCCCTCCGGCCCGAGCCCGAGGTCGAACAGGTTGCAGGCGTCCGCGTACTGCGCCACCAGCCGGAGCGTCTTCTTCTCGCCGCCACCGCCGATCAGGATCGGGGGGTGGGGTCGTCGCAGGCTCTGCGGCACGTTGAGGGGCCGCTCGAGCTGGTAGTGCTTGCCGGCATACGGGCTCTCATCGCCCTCCCACATCTGGAGGCAGATCTGCAGCGTCTCCTCGAGGCGCTCGAACCGCTCCCGCGTGCTGGGGTAGGGCACCCCGAGCCCGCGGTGCTCCTCCTCGTTCCACGCCGCCCCGATGCCGAGCCAAGCCCTCCCACCCGAGAGCACGTCGAGGCTGGTGACGGTCTTGGCCAGCACCCCCGGGTGGCGGTAGGTGACGCCGGTGACGAGGGTGCCGAGCTCGATCCGGCTGGTCTGACCGGCCGCGAACGCCAGGGCGGTGTAGGCCTCCACCATGTCGAGCTCGGACGGCCCGATCACGTGGATCTGGAAGAAGTGGTCCATCACCCAGAGGCTGGCCAGCCCGGCGTCCTCCGCGTTGCGGGCGATCCGCCCGAAGGTGGGGCCGATGGAGGCTGGTGCATCCGGCCAGGAGAAGTACGAGACCTGCAGTCCGAGGCGCATGGTTGCATCCTGCACACATCTCGGGATCGATCACAAGGTCGTTGGAGCGTCGTGGGACCACAAGGAGATTGGTGTGTCGGTGCAGCCGCCAGGCAGCGCGAGGACCGGTCAGTCGCGGGTCAGCTTGCGGTAGGTGACGCGGTGCGGCCGGGCCGCATCGGCACCGAGGCGCTCGATCTTGTTCGCCTCGTACGACTCGAAGTTGCCCTCGAACCAGTACCACTTGGCCGGGTTCTCTTCGTCCCCCTCGTAGGCGAGGATGTGCGTCGCCACGCGGTCGAGGAACCACCGGTCGTGGCTGATCACGACGGCACAACCCGGGAAGTCGAGCAGGGCGTTCTCGAGCGAGCCCAGCGTCTCGACGTCGAGGTCGTTGGTCGGCTCGTCGAGGAGCAGCAGGTTGCCACCCTCCTTGAGGGTGAGCGCCAGGTTGAGGCGGTTGCGCTCGCCACCGGACAGGACGCCGGTCTTCTTCTGCTGGTCGGGGCCCTTGAACCCGAACTGCGACACGTAGGCCCGCGAGGGGATCTCGACCTGGCCGACGTTGATGTAGTCGTGGCCGCCGGACACCGTCTCCCAGAGGTTCTTCGCAGGGTCGAGTCCGCCACGGCTCTGGTCGACGTAGGAGATCTTGACCGTCTCGCCCACCTTGACCGAACCGCTGTCGGCCTCCTCGAGGCCGACGATGGTCTTGAAGAGCGTGGTCTTGCCGACTCCGTTGGGGCCGATCACCCCCACGATCCCGTTGCGCGGCAACGTGAACGAGAGGTTGTCGATCAGGACGCGGTCGCCGAAGCCCTTCCTCAGGTCCTTGACCTCGATGACCGTGGACCCCAGGCGCGGACCCGGCGGGATCGCGATCTCGTCGAAGTCGAGCTTGCGGGTGCGGTCGGCCTCGGCGGCCATCTCCTCGTAACGGGCGAGGCGGGCCTTGGACTTCACCTGGCGGGCCTTCGCGTTGGACCGGACCCACTCCAGCTCTTCCTTGAGTCGCTTGGAGAGCTTGGCGTCCTTCTTGCCCTGCACCTGGAGGCGGGCCTGCTTCTTCTCGAGGTAGGTCGAGTAGTTGCCCTCGTAGGGGTAGGCGCGGCCGCGGTCGAGCTCGAGGATCCACTGCGCGACGTTGTCCATGAAGTACCGGTCGTGCGTCACCGCGACGACGGCGCCGTGGTAGGCGGCGAGGTGCTGCTCGAGCCAGAGGACCGACTCGGCGTCGAGGTGGTTGGTCGGCTCGTCGAGCAGCAGGAGGTCGGGCTTCTGCAGGAGCAGCTTGCACAGGGCCACCCGGCGACGCTCACCACCCGAGAGCACGGTCACGTCGGCGTCCGGCGGCGGGCAGCGGAGGGCGTCCATGGCCTGCTCGAGCTGGGAGTCGAGGTCCCAGGCGTCCGCGGCGTCGATGGCCTCCTGGAGCTTGCCCATCTCCTCCATCAACGCGTCGAAGTCTGCGTCGGGCTCGGCCATCTCGGCGGAGATCGCGTTGTAGCGGTCGAGCTTGGCCTTGATCTCGCCGGCGCCCTCCTCGACGTTGCCGAGAACGGTCTTCTCCTCGTTCAGCTCCGGCTCCTGCATGAGGATCCCCACGGAGTAACCGGGCGTCAGCCGGGCCTCACCGTTGGATGGCTGGTCGAGGCCGGCCATGATCTTGAGGACCGACGACTTGCCGGCTCCGTTCGGACCGACGACGCCGATCTTGGCGCCGGGGTAGAAGGAGAGGGTCACGTCATCGAGGATGACCTTGTCGCCGTGGGCCTTGCGGGCCTTCGACATGACGTAGATGAACTCGGGCATGGGGGCAAGGCTATCCGCCGGTGCCCCCACGCCCGAATCCGCGTCAGACGGTGGAGAGCTCCCGGCCGCCGTCCTGGCGGGGCACCTCACCGGTCGGCTCGACGGCCACCTCGTAGTCGTCGGTCTCGGGATCGTGCTCCCCCGGGGTGCGCCGACCCGCGAGGTCGCCCGGGTCGTAGGAGGCGAAGTCGTCCTCGACGACGATCGGCTCGCCCTCCAGGGCAGCCATCGCGTCCTGCACGCCCTCGTCGGCCATCCGGTCCTGGGTGTCGAGCTGGGCTCGCGACACCCGGGTCAGTGACGTGGTGCCCCAGCTCAGGTCGTGTCCGACGCTGTACGCGTCGATCTCCACCGAGGTCGCGTGCGAGTTGTCCTGCCGCAACCACTGGTTGACGCGCAGCCGGCCGTAGACAACGATACGATAAGTAACCATGGCGAAGCAGCAGCGCGAGTGGTGCGCATACGTACGAGTGAGCAGGGTCGGCGGGCGCAGTGGAGAGTCGTTCCACTCCCCCGATGAACAGGAACAGGCGGTGCGCCGCGCGCACAACGTGGTGCGGGTCTTCACCGACCTCGACGTCTCGGGCGCGGAGTTCTCGCGAGAGGGTCTGGACGCCGCGCTCGCGTGGGTGCATGAAGACCCTGACCATCGCGGCATCAGCGTCTACGACATCGACCGCCTCGGGCGCGACCTGATCGAGTCGCTGCTGCTCGTGCGCTCCTTGCAGGACATCGGAGTACCGGTCACGGTCAAGGGCGACGAGGTCGAGACGCGCTCGGCGGACGGCATGCTCAAGTGGGGCATCCACATGAGCATCGCGGAGTCCTACCGCCTCAAGGTCGGCGCACGCTGGCGGTCGGTGGGCGCACGCCGCATCGAGGCGGGCCACCCCAAGAACGGCAACCCGCGCCTGGGCTACACCAAGAACGACGTCAAGCGGTTCATAGTCGACCCTGTCACCGGGCCGGTGCTGCGTCAGTGCTACATCGACTACATCAACGGCGTGGGCTTCACCAACCTCGTGCAGCGTCTCGCCGACAAGGGCATCCGGTCGACGCGAGGGAACGCCATCGGAGTCGCCACCCTGCGCAGTGCGATGGACTCGGGCTTCGCGGCGGGGCTGATCATCGACAAGAAGACGCAGACGTTCTCGCAGGGCGCGCACGAGCCGCTGCTGTCCGACGAGGAGTGGGCGCGGTACCTCCGTCGGCGTGAGCAGATGGCCGAGCTGCCCTCGCGCTCGCAGTCGCCCAAGTGGTTCCTCGCGAGCATCGTCCGGTGCGGGCTGTGCGGTGGGCGCATGACGATCAACTCGTTCAACGCTCTGCCCTCGAAGTCGCTCGCCGCCTGCGCCAACCGCAACAACGGCGAGGGCTGCACCGGCGTGAAGATGATCCGGGTCGGGATCGAGAACGTCGTCGGCAAGTGGCTCGGCGCACACATCGAGACGCTCGCCGCTCACGCTTACGAGGACAAGAGCCGCACCGATGAGCGCGCTCAGGTGGAGACACGTCGTGACGCCGCGCTCGCTGCGGTGGAGGCTCACGAGCGCAGCCTCGGCAAGTTGACCACCCTCTTGGCCACGGACGTGATCGACCAGACGGCCTACAACGCCTCACGTAGCGAGATCGACGCGAACCTCAAGGCCGCTCGCGCCAGCCTGCGAGAGGCGCACCATGCGCTGGACTCCCTCGCGCCCGTCGACCTCGACGTCTACGAGCGGCTGGCCGCAGGGACGGAGGGTATGGACTCCGCCGAGTGGAACCACCTCCTCAAGCGGGTCATCGACAGGGTCGAGGTGCACAAGGACGGGCTGCGCATGGTGCCCGTGGTGGGAGAACCCGTGCAGTTGCCGAGACCGCCTCGCGCGGCCTACGGGAGTCGGTCACGGAACGGCGAGGGCAGGTTTACAAAAGCCTCGCATTAGGTGACCTTATTGCGGGGGTGATATCAAAAGTCCGAGTCCTTTGTGGGCTCGGACTTTTGACATCTGAACAGCGTAGATAGTTCTCGTGCGATTCCTGAGCGTGGAAGGACGCACGCCCTTTCCAGCGCCGCGTAACGTCGTCCTTACCACCACCAACAAGGAGAAATCGTGGACCACTTTGAAATGAACGGTCGTCATATCGTTCGACCGGAAGAGGCGGCAGACCTAATTGGCCTCACGCCACGGCAACTGCTCAACCTCGCACGAGACGGCAAGGTCGAGTCCTTCTGGGTCGGTCGCCAGATCTGGTACTTCGCCGACTCGGTTAATGCAGAGCGGACCGCCCGTCAAGAGCGGGCCGAACGTCGCAAGAAGGTCGCCGCTGATCAGAGATACATCTCGCGTTACGCGGGCAACTGATGGCTGCCTACTACGTCTGCTTCGTGCTGGGTTTCTCGACCCTCGGATACGGCATCGGTAACGCTGTTGCCGAGCGACTAATCAGAAACGTCCCCGCCGCGGCTAAGGACGGGACCGCGACGGGGACGAGTGACTGAACTGTTTCTAAGAGGTGTTAATCAACGCACGCTACGAACATTGAACCAACAGGAAGATAATAACGTGGAAAGCAACAACGGTGCATTTGCACCAAACGATCTATGGCACGTCGGAGACACTGTCATCCGTGACCGCTGCCCGAGCGTGACGGTTAAGAAGTGCACGCCATTCGTGCGACGCATGGTCAACTGGCGTAACACCCACGAGCGCCCGGCCGACCAGTGGATCTGCTACAACGTCAAGAGCCGTCACGGCGTGAACCTTGATGATCTCGCCCGCGCGGTCCACCCCGACCGGGTCTACGTGGGCAACGGCTGGCACCTCATCGAGCGCAAGGACGCGTGGCGTCTCGTTGCTGCGTTTGATGCGATGGGCGAGATCCGCGCTCTCACGTTCATGCAGACTGAGGATGTCTCGGACGGTGCAGCGTGAACGTGGCTCCATCCGGCGGAGTGCCGGTATCTACCAAGGACCGACAGGTCGTCCTTGAACGGACGATCCACGAGGTGAAGACCGTGAACAACACGGTGCCAACTCTGTTCCTCTCGAAGAGCGCGCTCGTCACCGTGTTCGACGGCTCGATCTTCTACGTGGCCAAGCCCGCTCAGTTCAAGGGTTGGTGCGTTCGTAATGGCGTGACATTCGTGAACCACGAGGGCAACAACCAGTTCGCCCCCGACGACGTGTCCGCCATCTGCGTCCTCGATACCCCGATCTGGGGTCACCACCTGCCTCGTCTCAACTCCATCTCCACGCTGCCGTTCGCCCACAAGGACGGGTCCTTCGTCTCGACCTTCGGCTACGACAAGGAGACAGGGGTCTACTGCACGGACACAAAGGTGGGTGCATTCGCCCACCTTGTTCCCGAGGCCCCGAACCAGGAGAACGCACGGCTTGCGGCGAAGTGGCTGCTCGATGAGGTCTTCACTGACTTCCCGTTCGTCTCGCAGGCCGACAAGGCCAACGCCCTTGGCCTCCTGCTCAGTGCGCTCACGCGGTATATCCACAACCGTCCCAGCCCGCTCTGGGGCGTTACTGCGCCTGACGCAGGAACGGGTAAGGGTCTGCTCACCGCAGTCCTCTCGATGATCCTGCAGGGCACCACGCCTGAGATGCGCACGCTCTCCAGCAGCACGGAGGAGCAGCGCAAGGCCATCACGGGCGTGTTGAAGGACAGCGCCAACCCTGTCGTCGTGTGGGACAACATCGAGACAGGCTCGAAGGTTCGGTCATCGGTGCTCTGCATGCTGCACACAGCGGACTCATGGTCTGACCGCGTCCTCGGCACCAGCAACAGCGTTGAGTTCGCCAACGACCGGATCTGGATCGCAACAGGCAACAACATCGGGCCAGCCGACGACATGGTGCGGCGATGGGTGCAGATCCGCCTCGACGCGGGCGTCCCGCACCCTGAGCAGCGCAAGGGCTTCAAGCACAGGGACCTCAAGGCATGGGTATTGGAGAACCGGCACACGGCCATCGCCGCGCTGCACACCATGATCAAGGCCTGGCACCTTGCAGGGCAGCCACGACCCACAGAGAACACCCCCGTGGTCGGGGACTACCAGCCCATCGTCAACACGGTGGGAGGCATCCTCAACTTCGCTGGCATCGACGGGTTCCTCATGAACACGGACGACGTGCGCGACGAGGCTGCTGCTGGGTCGGACGCAGAGGTTTCAGAGGACTTCCTGCACTGGCTCTACGGCGCTATGCCGCTGGCTGGGTACGAGCTGTCGGGGTTCAACGCCCAGCAGGTCCAGAAGGCGATCCAGAAGATCGACGGGGCCTTCTCGGCGAACCTGACTGACGTGCCCCTACCTCAGCCGATTGCCGAGAATCTGAGCAAGGGCAGCACTGCCACCTCAGTGTCGATCACGGCGTGGCTCGCCTCTCACGAAGGCCAGCGCTTCGGCTACGAGGGCTTCAGGGTCGTGAAACTGAAGAACAAGGTCGACAGGCGCGCGGCATACGCCCTCACTGTCGAGGCCACCACTGTCGATCTACACCCTCTGGTGGCTCAGAGTGCAACCAGATTGGAGGCCTAAAGCGAGGTTGCACAGGATGGTTGCATCGGTATAGCTGCAGGTCAGAGCGTTAATAGGCTACTTAAATACAACCATACAACCATTACAACCACTTACAGCCCTAAGCATGACCTGTAGTTAGATGGGATATCCGGAAAACAGGTTGCATTGGTTGCATGGTTGCACAAGACCACTTCTGACCTCGATAAATACCAAAGGCAACCACTGATGTAACGACAACCATTGCTTGCATCGACACCTGACATTGCCGTACTTCACAGCGACGCACTTGTAAACCACAACGCGTCAAGGAGTACGACCCATGAACCACCAAGAGCAAGCGCACCTGTGCGACCAGTGCAGACGAGTAATGATCGACCTCAACTGGATGATCGTCTGCCCTACGGCAAAGCCGCCAACAACACAACAACACGGCCAAGAGAAATAAACATGTACATAGATATTGAGGCTCGATACGTTACGACTTCGACCACAAACGATAAGGACAAGAAATGAAGTACACAAAGGCGGCCCTCGTGGCAGCAATTGCGCTGGGACTATCCGCCTGTGGTGGTAGCCCTAAGGCGGCAACACCAACACCGACTGTCACCGTGACAGCAGCACCTACTACCACCAGGGCGCCTGACACTCAGGGCTACCTCATCTACCTCCGCTCAGGAAACGTCGAGAACGTGACGGCGTTGGATACCAGCTATGTGGAACTCGGCATGGCTGTCTGTGAGTGGCGCGACAGCGGCAAGAGCAGGGACGACTACGTGACCCTTGTCCGCGCCAATGGCATCCAGATTATTGACGCCTTCGTCATCTACGACGGAGCCGAGAAGTACCTCTGCTCCTGATCCACCCGCTCTACCAAACGACACAGCGACGACCCACTCAGAGAACGAGAAGAAGGAATCGCTGTGATCGACAACAAGATTGACTCCGATGTAGCCATCCTCGCGGCGCGAGCGCGAGAACTGGCCGAGAACGTCGAGGATGCCACGCTGGTCCTAGAACTGGCTGAGTACGAGTATCGCGTCGCCTGTGACCGGCTCGTGGCTCTGGTGATGGGTGGCCGTGGCTAAGGACCACCGCAGTCTGTGGCAGGGCAAGGTGGTGCAGGACGCGCGCAAGTACTGGCGCGCCCTGCTCCCCCTCCCCTGCTACCGCTGCGGTCTACCGGTGACCACCGATATGCGGTGGCACGTCGACCACCTCGTTGACCTGGTCCGAGGTGGTGACCTACTCGACCGCAAGAACCAGTGGCCGAGCCATGGGCCGTGCAACGAGCGGGCTGGTCAAGCGACGGCGCAAGAAAGAACGCGCGCCCGAAAGAATGGCGAACAAAAGATTAGAAATTGGTTGACATAGAGACTTTTTGGGAGAGGCACCATAACCCTCTCGTCTTCCGCGAAAGTTTTACTTATTCTTAGAGAGAGCAGTTGTAAATGCAAGCCGTTCCCCTCCATCTGTCCCCGACTCCGGACGATGTCGATCTATCCGAAGCGCTCGATGGACTGAGGGCGCTCGGGCAGACACCTACGCCGCAGCAACTCAACGTGGCGCGTGTCCTGTGCGCACTGGACGGGTCTGGAATGCCTCTCTACCCGGAGACGGGTATCTGTATCCCGCGCCGCTCCGGCAAGTCCAGCGCCATCTGGGCCGTTGCCATCGGCCGCTGCATGAACCGTGACGACTACATGGTGGTGGTCACGGCTGCGACCGGCCTCGCGCTCGACAAGTACGCCAAGGGCATCAACGCCACGCTCGACAAGTTCGACCCTGACCCTGACCACCTGCGCCGCAAGTTCTACAAGGGCGCTGGGCGCGTCCACTGGGAGTGGACGAACGGCTCGCAGTTGTGGATCGTCCCGCCGCGCGAGAACTCCTACCGAGGCGACGCCGCCGCGCTGCTGATCTTCGATGAGGCGCAGTCCCACGACCCCGAGACCAGCGACGACCTCGTGGCCGCCGCTGAGCCGCTGACCGACACGGTCCCTGAGGCGCAGCTGATCGTCGCCGGGACGGCTGGCTCTGTCCGAGCGGGCATGTTGTGGGGACAGCTAGAGGCCGGGCGAAACGACCCGTCTCGCAAGGGGATCGTGGAGTACGCCGCAGAGCCGGACGCCGACCCTGAGGATGACGCAACCCTGCTCGCCGTTCACCCAGGCATCACGAGTGGTCTCACGACGCTGGAGAAGATTGCTGGGCGCCGACTGAAGATGTCGCTGCCCGCGTTCGCCCGTGAGTACTGCGGACAGTGGCCCGAGTCCGGATCAGTTCGTGCAATTGACATCGACCAGTGGGAGAAGGCGGCAGGCGAATTCGCTGAGCGGCCCGAGCACTTCGCCCTTGGCTTCGAGGTGAAGGCGTTCACTGGGGACACGACTGCTGTGGTTGCCGCGTGGCGCGATGAGAACGGTGTCGCGTGCATCGAGGTCTTGGCTCATCGGGCAGGCTCTGACTGGGCACCGAGGTTCGTGCATGACCTCGTGAAGAAGCACCGCGTTCAGTGCCGCCACGACATGTCGTCCAGCAATGTAGATGTTGCCGATCGGCTTTCGCGTGAGCCCGCGACGCGCAGCCGCGTAGCACCGACCAGCGCCAAGGACACTTCGGGCTCACAGTCACGGCTAGAGCGCGAGATCAGAAACGGAATGCTCCGTCACGCTGACCAACCGTCACTAAACGCGGCGGTCGATGCTGCCGTTTGGAGTCCGCAGGGACACCGTTCTGGACGCTATCTCAGAGCGCGCGCATTCACGGATGACATCACTCCTCTGATTGCTGCGGCGCAAGCGCTGTGGGCATTCGACCAAGCAAAGGAAAAGGGTGCACTGCTAAGCGTGGTGCAAGTGGGTTAAAAAGGCCGCGTATATTTAGTACTGACTGAGCGACGCATTTCCCTTTCTTTAGGAGCGTCGCTTGAACTGGCTCGGAAGCCTCTTTAAGGATGTCGGTGGTTATCCGACGTCCGATGTGATGGGCTCCCCCACTCAGGGCATCCGTTCTCCGTGGGCGACCACGAACCTTCAGCCGGTCATCCTCGCCGACATCTTCGGCACCGCAGACCTCGTCCCTGTCACGCGCGCTGAGGCGATGTCCATCCCGGCCATCAAGAAGGGCCGCAACCTCATCACGGGCAACATCGCCCGCCTGCCACTGAAGGCGTACCAAGGCGCTGATGAACTAGCCGACCAGCCGACGTGGCTCTACCGCACGAACGGGCAGACGCCTCCGCAGCACCGCATGCGCTGGACTCTCGATGACCTGATCTTCT
Source organism: Pedococcus sp. P2_A3 (assembly GCF_056405035.1). Taxonomy (NCBI): domain Bacteria; kingdom Bacillati; phylum Actinomycetota; class Actinomycetes; order Micrococcales; family Intrasporangiaceae; genus Pedococcus; species Pedococcus sp. P2_A3. Next base: position 15,164 of record NZ_JBFUCW010000023.1, read on the forward strand.
CCGGCTGGGCGCTGTGGGTCGTTGAGCGCGGCGCGGTCGGCCAGATCATCGACGCGGTCCGAATCCCGCCGCACTCGTGGGCGTTCGACAAGGTCGGCAACGTCCTCATCAACAACCAGCAGGTGCCCTCGGACTCCGTGATCCTGTTCTCCGGTCCTGACGAGGGACTGCTGGCCAACGGCTCCCGCACGATCCGCACCGCCGCCGACATCGAGCGGACTGCCGCGATCCGGGCATCAAACCCCATTCCGATGATGGCGCTCAAGCAGACCAATGAAGATCAGCTCGACCCGAGCGAGGTCACGTCCGTAGTCAACGACTGGGTCGTTGCCCGTCAGTCCAAGACCGGCGCGGTCGGCTTCCTGCCCTACGGCCTCGACATCCAAGAACTCGGTGCTGGCGGCGCTGACTTCATGATCCAGGCGCGCAACCAGATCGCCATCGACATCGCCAACCTGCTGTGCCTACCGGCGTCAATCCTCAACGGCACCACCGCTACTGCGTCACTCACCTACACGACGCAAGAGGGCTCACGCGGCGAACTAGTCGACTTCGCCCTCTCGATGTGGACCGACTGCATCACGGCCCGCCTGTCCATGGACGACTGCGTGCCGCGCGGCACCCGCGTTGGTTTCGACCTGTCGTTCCTCACCACCACCCCACCGCCCACCGGCGGCGTACCAGTTCAGGACTGACCTATGACCGCTCCCATCCAACTCGCCGGATCGCTGATCGCCAGCGATGCGGAAGACCGCATCCTCAGTTACCTCCTGCTCCCCTTTGGCGAGGAAGGTCGCACCTCCGTTGGCCGCGTCAGCGCAGCCAAGGGCGCGATCACGATTCCCGAAACCCTGATCGCCAACATGGAGCACGACGGCACCCGCCCGGTCGCTCGCTCGACCTCAGTCGCAGAGACGGACGCCGGCATCGTCGCCACGTTCCGTGTCCTTCCGACGAACGCAGGCAACGACCTGCTGATCGAGGCGCGCGAGGGCGTGCGTACCGGCATCTCCGTCGAGATCGACAACCCGACCATTCGCTCTGGCGCACTCGTCGCAGGCGAACTCACTGGCGCTGGCTTCGTCACGCGCCCCGCCTTCCCTTCCGCGCAACTCGTTGCGTGCGACTGCGGAGACGACCCCACAGACACCTCCGATGACGATGCGGCGCTCACTGTTCCGTCGTCGGAGGAACCAACTTCTGAGGCAGACGCCGAAGAGGTCACCCAAGAAGAAGAGAAGGAAGTAATGGAAAACACCAACGCGGCGGCACCTGCCGATCTCATGGTGGCATCGCGCGGCGGTGCTTCCAACGAGGTCACAGTTGTTGGCCCCAATGACGTCGCACGCATGGTTGCGGCGTACCACGAGAGCGGCCGTTCCGACAGCACGCTTCTCGCTGCCCTGTCCGACATCACGCAGACCGGCGTCTTCAACAACCTTTCGGTCCCGCAGTACATCGGTCAGCTCTGGAACGAGCGCACCTACCAGGCCAAGTACACCGGCCTGATCGGTCACAAGGACCTGACTGCCATGAAGATCGTGTCGTGGAAGTTCGACAACCTCCCGGTTGTTGACGACTACGCCGGAGACAAGGCATCGATCCCGTCCAACGCTGTCACCACCTCCGCCCTCAACGAGACGGCTGCTCGCCTCGCTGCTGGCTGGGACGTGGACCGCATCATGGTCGACTTCCCCAACCCCGAGTTCTGGGCTGCGTTCTTCGCTGCTGCGACCGACGACTACTCCCGCAAGATCGACGCCAAGGTGCTCACCCGCCTGAAGGCCGACGCGGTTGCAGTCACAGGTGCAGGCGCTGGCCCGGTCGCCAAGTTGATCAAGGGTGCTCGCGCACTCGACGGTCAGAACGTTGGTCTTCCGACCTACGCCATCATGGGCTGGGACCTCTACGAGACCTACCTCTCGACCACGAACAACAACGTGGCGGTCTTCCTCTCGCAGGCTCTCGGCATCGACGCCGGATCCTTCGAAGGATTCCAGATCGTTCCCACTGAGGACGCTGGCGTTCTCGGCAAGGTGCTCGTCGGAACCAAGGCGTCGCACACCCTGTTCGAACTGCCGGGTTCGCCGATCCGCGTTGACGCTCTCGACATCGCTCGTGGTGGCGTGGATTCTGCATTGTTCGGCTACTACGCCATTGTGTCCCACGGCAAGGGTCTGGTCTCGGTCGCATGAGCCTCGTGGGCTGGGTGACAACAGAGGAGGTGCGTCTCCACTTCAAGGATGACGTGCCGCTGGATGATGACGTCCTCACGTCTCTACTCCAGGCTGCGTATGAACTTTGCAGCGCATACGCACCTCAGGTTGTCCCCAGCCCACTGCCCGAGCGATGGAAGCTCGCGCAGATGACTCAGGCAAAGAATATGTGGGACGCCGACCGCGAGTCGGGCGACGGCCTTGGTCCGGATGGGTTCGCAATCCGAGTCTTCCCAATGGACTGGAAGGTCAAGAACCTTCTCCGTCCGAAGCGGGGTCTGGGCTATGTCGGGTGACTTCACCTCAGTGCGTCAGGACGTCGCCAACATGCTCACGGCTGCTCTCGGTGCGGGCTGGCTGGTCTTCCCGTATGCCAAGTCGTTCAACCAACTCAACCCCGGCGTCGGCGTCATCGTCGTCAGCCGGTCCAAGGTCGCACCGGCTGGTTCCGGTCTACGCACGAACACGATGGAAGTCCACGTGATCGAGCCGACGACTGACCCAGCCACCGCGGAGGACGCGCTAGAAGCCCGGCTGGACGCCGTGCTGGATGCGTTCGATACGAGCGACTTTCAGGCCCTCGTCGGTGACGCAGACCGCGCCATGTACCCCGTCGGCGATTCGTCCAACCACTCCTACGTAGTCAACCTCTCCGTTCTAACTCGAAAGTAGAAAGCAAATGGCAAACATCGTTCCCGCACCGTTCACGCTGAAGGACGCAGTCCTCACGCTTGACGGCAACACGTATGACGGTGTGGACGGTGTGACCTTCACGCCCGACACTCCTGTCAACACATGGAAGAGCATCACCGGCAAGGTGTTTCAGGACATCGGCGTCACCGCCTGGACCTGCACCATCGACGGTGTTCAGGACCACGAGACCGCGAACTCGCTGTCTCTGAAGTTCCTGTCCGCCACCTCGACTCCGGTGACCGGCAACTTCAAGCCGAAGGGCAGCGGCACGAAGTCCTACAACTTCTCCGCCGTCCTGCGCCCGACTCAGATCGGTGGCAAGGCCAACGACTGGGCGACGTTCTCGGCTGAGATCGCTCTGTCTTCCGGCCCGACTCCGATTCCGTAAGTGCTGCGCGTCGGCGACTCTCGCGAGTTGCAGGCTGCGGTTCTCGCAATGAAGGCGATGGACCGCAGCCTGCGCTCTGACGTCAACCGTGAGACGCGCTCGATGGCTGGACCTGTCTGGAAGCAGGAAATCCAGTCCCGCGTGCGGACACCGATGGACACACGAGTCCTCGCCAAGGGCGCGGCCCTACGAGCCGGAAACCCACCCGTGCTGGTCGCCGCTACGAGCAACCGCAAGTTGCGCGGAGGCCTCGTCCCGGGCAACGACTGGAAGTGGTTCGAGTTCGGCGCGAACCGCAACAAGACCAAGACCTACTCCCGCCGCTCGAAGAACGGCGGCAAGCACCAGGTCACCCGACACACCGCGCGTCAACTGCCCGCCCACCAGAAGGGCGGACGAGTTGTGTTCCCAGCGGTCGCCGACATCGCACCACGCATCGCGAGCCTCTGGGTTCAGACGGTGGTTCGCAAGGTTTACGAAGCATTTGGAGAAACGAGCTAGTCAATGGCAATCAAGATCCCGCTCATCGCGGACGTCGCCAACTTCCTGCGCGGTACGCGGGACGTTGCTGACGCTCTCGATGATGTGTCGGGTGCCCTTGACGATCTAGGCGACGAAGGCAGCCGCTCTACCGACAAGCTAGAACGCTCGCTCAAGGATGCGGCCGACGCCGCTGACAAGGTCGGCAAGGAGTCCGACGGCGCATTCGACAAGTTGGCCAAGAGCAGCAAGAAGGCCGACGACAGTGTCAGCCGTGCCAAGAAGGGCATGGGCGACTTCAAGGAAGAAGCCGCTGGCACTGGCCGTGAGGCTGCCGCGTCCATCTCTAGCGTGGGCGACTCGGCAGATGCCGTGCAGGAGACACTCGCTAATGCGCTTGGCGGGTTCGGTCCCGCTGGTGCTGCCGCTGGTGTCGCACTCGCGGCGGGCTTCGGTATTTTCCGCGCGAAGGCTGAGGAAGCCAAGGCAGCCGTAAAGGAACTGGCCGGTCAACTGATCGAGTCGGGCGGCAAGTTGGGCACCGACGACATCTTCTCGAAGATCGGCACGGCTGCCACCGAGGGCCAACTGAAGTCGATGATCAAGGACGCCAAGGACCTCGGCATCGCCACGAGTGATCTGGCCGTGGCGTTCTCGGGCAGTTCAGCCGACATCTCTAAGTACATCGACGGCCTCAAGGCCCAGCGCGACGCACTGCGCAACACCGACGAGGCGCAGGCGCAACTGCGTGAGAACGTCAAGTCCGCCGGTAGGGCGTGGGCGGTCTCGACCAACTCGGTGAGCGGCCAAGACCTCGCCCACCAGAAGCTCATTCACTCCCTCGAAGGCTTCTCCGAGCAGGCACGCAAGGCCGAGGAAATCCAGCAGCAGTTCAAGGACCTCACTGGCGTCTCGCTCGACACGGTTCAGAACTACGAATCGGCGATCCAAGACCTCGCAGGGTCCAACGACGACCTAGCCGACGCGACCGAGACCGCCGCCAAGCGTCAGGCCGCCGCGACAAAGTCCACCAAGGACTCGTGGGAGGACTACAAGGACACGGCGATTGCCTCCATTGACGAGGTCATCGCGGCGCAAGAGCGTGACATGAAGGCCGCGCAGGAGTTCGAGGACAACGCGACCAAGGTGTTCAAGGCCGTTGGGCAGGCAGGTGTCGACTGGGCTCTCGCTCAGGGACCCAACGCTGACAAGGCAATGGCGCTACTCGCGAACGCTCCGAAGGCCAAGCAGGCCGAGGTGGTCCAGAACTACAAGACCATCGGCTCGCAGTCCGGTCTCGCACTCGCACAGGGTCTCACCGGGCAGGCGCCCAACGTCGTGAAGTCTGCTCGCGAGATTCACGAGGACGCGGTCGCCGCACTGACCCACCGCATCAACATTCCCGTTGGCGTTGATGGCGCATACGTGTCCCGCTCAGTCCAGCAGGCATGGCTCGACGCTGACCGCTACTTCCGCAGCCACCCAATCACCATCCGCACCAAGCGCGGAGCCCATCCAGATACGGACATCCCGTGACCACGCTCGCCCTCACTCCTCAGCCGACCACGGCGTCGGTCCTGCTGAGCATCACCGGCACGCCGCTCGACCTCGGGCAGCCGCTCGTTGAGCAGCGCCGCAACCTCGTGCCCAACCCGTCATTTGAGGTCAACACCACCGGCTGGGCGGCCAACACTGGGACCCCCACTCTGGCCCGCATCACGACTAGCTTCTACAAGGGCGTGGCCTCGCTGCGCTTCACAGCGACTGCTGCTGGGTTCATGCTGGCGACCACACCGACGGGCACGAGCGGAATGCCTGTGGTGGCCGGACAGAAGTACACCGTGAGCGCCTACGTGCAGGCAGCCACCACAGGACGCATGTCCACGGTCGGCATCTACTGGTACACCGCTGCTGGCGCTGCCATTAGCAACTCGTTCAGCGGCTCTACGGACTCAGTGGGTTCATGGACGCGGCGGTCCTACACGCTGACCGCTCCGGCTACCGCTGCTTTTGCAGCGGTAGGAGTCAGCTTCGACAACAACATCATCGGTGAGCAGCACTATGTCGACGCGGTCATGCTGGAGAAGTCGGGCTCGCTGGGTTCCTACTTTGACGGCGCATCCACGCCAGCCAGCGGCTACGAGGCCTATGCCTGGACCGGCACCGCCAACCAGTCGGCGTCGACCTACTCCACACGACTCGCGGCTGACGGGCCTGTGACGGTAACTCGCACTGACGCCAACGGGACAAACCCGGTTCGCCTGCGCGACGGCCAGAAGCCCATCAGCGGCTCGATGACGGTCGTGGACAACGAGGCCGCCCTGACTGGCACGCTGCGGTACGACGTGCTCGACTCCGCAGGGGTAACCACCACCGCCAGCACAGTGCTGAACGGAACCACTCCTGTCCTGCACGCCGTCGCGCTGCCGCAGTACCGCTCAGACCTCGCCCTCGTGACCGGCTACAACGCACGTCGAGACAGTGCAGCCACGGTTCACGAGGTGGTCGGCCGCGCTGATCCTGTGGTGGTTCAGTCAGGTGTATCTCGTCTACGTCAGGGCCGGCTAGAACTGTGGTGCGCGACTTTCGAGGACGCGCTCGCGCTTCAGGCGGTCTGCTCGACAGGTCGATTCCTCATGCTGCGCCAGCCCACCTTCGCGGGCATGGACATGTACCTGCACTGCAACAGCAGCGAGGTCAACCCCGAGAACACCGAAGCGGCCATCGGCTGGCGCTGGTCTGTGTCGTGCGACTACGTCGAGGTTAAGTCGCCGTCATCGTCGCTGCTCGGCGCAGCAGGCTGGACGTACTCCGACATCCCCGCCACATACGCCACCTACTCCGCGCAGCGCGCCGCCTTCGCGTCCTACGCCGCACTGGCGGTTGGTCCGTGAGCACCCTTCCGTTCGACTCCTCTGTAGCCACGCTGGTCAAGGGACCACACGGGCAGTCGTTCCGCGCTGTCGCCGTCACCAGCGGCGGGAACATCGCCCTCGACGTCACGGGCGGCTCGCTGGATTGGGACGAGACGCGCGCACCCCGCGTGGCAGGCACGCTGACCTGCGCGGTCCCCGACGCACAGGCGACCATCGACCTGCTAGACCCACGCGCCTTCGTGCGCGTCCAGTGCTTCGTCGGCTACCGCCTCGATGACGGCTCGCTCAACGAGCAGATGGTCGCGGATCTCATGCTGCGCGAGCGCCGCGTCAGCCGTCCCGACAACGAGATGACCCTGACGTTGCGGTCAGACGAGTGCCTGGTCATCGAGCGCGGCGAGGGCTGGTACCGCTTCGGCCAGTCCACGTTCACCGCGACAGGTGCGGGACCACAGATCAAGCAGTGGATCCTCGACGCTCTCGCGTACGGACCCGCCGCAAGCGCCACCGTGATCGACGCACTTCCCGCGACAGGGCCGATCCCCGGCGTCACTGTCGCCCGTGACTACTGGGACTCCATGCAGGAGATGGCTCAGGCCTACGGCGCTGACATCTACGACAACGGCGACCGGATCTTCCGCATCACCCAGCGGAAGTTCGTGGCAGCCGAGTCCAACGCCTCCCTGACCGTCGGCGTCAACGGCACCATCCTCGCCAGCGAGGCCAGCGCCAGCCGCGACGACTGGGCGAACGACGTCACGATCATCTACTCGTGGACCAACGAGGCCACCGGCGTCGAGAACCGGCTCGTAGGGCGGTCCTTCGTCACTGCTGGCCCGTACCTGCCCGCCACTGCCGGGTACCACGTCTCCGTCGAGGAGCGTTCGACTCCGACCACGCAGCTGCTCGCTACGGCCGCCGCGCGGACCCGCCTAACCCGGCTCCTGTCGCGGGCTCGCTCGTTCTCGGTCAGCGCGGTCGCCATGTGGTGGCTGCGCCCCGGAGACACGGTCACGGTTCAACTGCCGACCGGCTCGCAAGAGCGACACATCGTCTCGTCGGTGTCCTTCGACATCGAGAGCGCCCGCATGACGGTGGCCACAAGGCTCCCTGACAACGCATCAACGATTGGAGAATGACCATGCCCACCACACCGACATACGGGCTGCCTTACCCCGCACCTGACGTCACCCCTGACGTTCCGTACGACATGCAGAAGGTTGCCGAGGCAGCCGAAGCAGCGATGCTGACGCTCGCCGCAGCGCCATCATCCGACGCCACCTACCCCAAGGCGGCCGCCGCAGTCACCACCGAGACGGTCATCGACCGCGTCACCATCGCGTCGGCGACCTACAACCGGCGTGCCCTCGTCAACGGCAACGCCTACGCTGTGGCCGCGACCGCGATCATCCAGGCCGACTACATCCTCTATGCGTCCCTCAACGGCGCAGCGTTCGCCCAGATCGGCTACGGACGCGAGAGCCTTGGAATCGGCCTGCCGACTGCGCTCACGGCATCGGGCAAGATCGACATTCCATCCGGCCAGTCATGCGTCATCGAGATCCGCGTCAACCGCTCCAGCGGTACCGGCACGCTGACCACCTCCGTCAGCAACAACTTCACCAACACCAACGTGCTGCTTGTCCGGCAGTGAGCGACCCGATCTACCGACTAGATTCACGCAGAGAAACGCCCGAGCCATCTATCTCATGGCTCGGGCGTTTCGTGAGGTGGATCAGAAGTTGTAGGTGATCGGCCACTCCTCGATGGTCGGCAGGGTGGCCCCGTAGAACGCGAGGATGCCCTCCTCACGCCCGCACTTGGCGCAGACGATGGTCCGATTGTCTGCGCGGCTGAGGGCGCACCTGCCCTTGGGCATCTTGCTCGTGCAGCGCGGGCAGGTGGTCGCCGTCTTCGGCTTGGTGGTGGGCTGGGTCGCCATCACTTCACCGTCCGCAGGGTGTTGGCGTGGCCGCAGACCAGCAGGCCGCGCGTGCAGTCCTGGTGGTTCATGCAGTGGTTGCCGTTGCTCGGTCCGCCGCAGGGGCCGTGGCCGGTGTCCTTGAACTTGCACTCCATGTCGTCGTTCCTTCGTTCGTCGTTTTGGTTGCGTTCTGCAACTAACGACGAAAGTACGCGGCGAGTGCGGTGGTGTACACCTACTCACATGGGCGCGTTTGGTTTACGTTGTCCGTAGACGACGACGGGCTCGCCCTTCCCGAGCGAGTTCGCGACGTTGGCCCCGAGTGAGCGGAACGCCGTGACGTTGTAGAAGCTGGTGCCGCCGTCCTCGTACTCCCGCGTCCTCGGGTTGAGCCGGCGCACGGTGGACGCGAGCCGGAAGGCCGCGAACGGCACTCCCAGCTTCGTCGTCCGGGACTCCGGATCGGCCACCAGCCGTCCGGTCACCGTGATGTAGGACTCGTTCATCTCGCTCACCTCATCTGTGTCATGTCCTGGGGTCGGACACCACTGTGGCGAGGAGGGCACGGCGGGGCGACGGCACGAGGCGCCACCTGTGGACAGCCGCGCGAAACGAGACGACCGGTGGACGAGCGCTGCCTCAACGGCGCCGGTTCTGCTCCGCCCGGTCGAGCGACTCACGGGTCAGCCGGTGCCGATCCAGCACAGCCCGGACCGGGCCGACGATCCGCTCGGCCGCCACCCCGGAGACCTTCTCCATGAGGCGGGCACGGATCTGCTGACCCCTGCGACGGGCTCCCCGACGCCCGAGAGCACGGGCCAGGGCGGCCAGGCCCAGGCCGAGCAGCAGCCCGCCGACGAACATCAGCAAGGGGTAGGGCAACGGACCCAGCCGGGGGGTGTCGAGCTCGGGCAGCGCGAGCCACCCCATCACCACGAGCACCGCGAGCCAGAGGAAACCGAGGACCGCGACCAGGGCCAGCACGAGCTGGGCCGCCCCGAACAGCTGCCACCATGCGGGCGCCCGCATCTTCAGGGACGTGCCCACGACCGCCTGGTCGAGCGCGTCAGCAAGTTCCGGACCCGGCGGGGTCGCGGCGTCGGCGACCGCCTCGGCCCAACGGCTGGGGAGTCCCTCGGCGGCCTGGTCGCCGACTCGACGGGTGGCCAGCTCCACGGAGGAGCGCGCAGCCGGGGTGGGCGGCGGCAGCGACGAGCGGCCGAGCACGGTGCGGACGTCACCAGCCGTGACGGCCAGCTTCTCCTCCACCGCGTCGCGGGTGTTGAGCCGCAGTCGCTTCATGGGATCGGGGCGCAGCGCGCGGACCCACCGGGTGAACGGCCACCCCGTGCGTCCCCATGCCTGGTTGCGGTAGTCGCGCTCGACCGCCGCCACCACCGTGGGGATTCCTGCAGCCCGGGAGAGCGCGTCGACGAGCTCGGCGTCCACCGTGTCGGCCAGGGTCGGCTCGCTCGCCGCCACTCCCCCGCGCAACGTCGTGGCGCTGGCTGACACGTCGGCGAGCAGGCGGTGCTGTGCGGCGTTCTGCGCAGCCACCGCGGTCGCGAGCCGCATCCGCAGGTCGTCCACCCCGATGCCGCTGGTGGCGGAGGTGGTGATGACCTGCACGCCGGCGATCCCGTCGTCGGCGGCGAGCCGGGTCAGGTCACCGCGGATCTGGCCGGTCGCCTCGCCGGTCAGGCGGTCGGACTGGTTGAGGACGACCACCGTGACGGCGTCGTGGGTGGACAGGGCGCGCAGGTAGTCGTCGTGGAGCCGTGCGTCGGCGTACTTCTGCGGGTCGGTGACCCACACGAACACGTCGACCAGCTCGAGCACCCGCTCGGACTCGACCCGGTGGGCGAGGACGCGCGAGTCGAAGTCGGGTAGGTCGAGGAGCACGAGGCCGTCGAGCGTCCACGGTGTCTCCCTGGTCGCGTCAGTGGCCCGCGGCGACACATGGTGGCGCTGGGCCACTGACAGCCAGTCCAGCAGCTCGGTGGCGTCGTCGTCGCCCCAGACCGCAGCCACCGGCCGGGAGGTCGTGGGGCGCCGCGCGCCGACGACGGCGACGTCGGCGCCGACCAGCGCGTTGAAGAGGCTGGACTTCCCCGAACCCGTGGCCCCCGCGAGGGCGACGACCGTGTGGTTGCCGGCCTTGGAGATCCGCTCGCCGATCTTGTCGACCACGGCGCGCGCCGTGGCCACGGCTCGGGGGTCGAGTTCGGCGCCACCGGCCTCCAACGCCTCCTGGAGGGCGCTCGACCTGGTGGTCAGCTCCTCGGCGTCCACCGCCTTGACCTGCCTGGTGCCCATCTTCAACGGGCTCATCGAACCGCCTTCACCGCTGCTGCCGCGTCCGCCAGGCGTTGCGCCTGGCCTTGCTTGGTCTCCACGTGCTCCAGTGCCCGGTCGTAGCGGACCCGCTCCGCGGCATACAGCTCGTGCACGTGCTCGATCAGGCGCTTGCGCGCCTTGGTCGCCATGTCTCGCACGGCCTGATCGCCGAAGATCGCCTCGAGGACCTTCTGGGCCAGGACGGCGGTGCCGCCGGCGATGCCGACCTCGGCACCGACCAGCCCACCGGTGTGCGCGAACGCCACGAGCATGAGGATCACGCCGATGCCGTTGAGCCCGTATGCCGCGATGCGGGCCGTCGTGCGACGGTCCTTGCCCTCGCCGCGGACCAGCTCGAGCACCTCGCCCTGCCAGTCGCGGACCAGGCGCTCGGTGCGCGGGGCGAGGTCAGGGGACGCCTTGGCGAGCTCTGTCGACCCGTCGAGCAGCGCGTCGCCACCCGGGAGCTTGCGCCACTGGCGGGCGGCGGTCGCGGCAGCCCCCTGGCCCTGGGCGTTGATCAGTGCCGCGACGCCGGTCTGCAGCGCCTCGCCCAGGTCTCCCGACGGCGGGGCCTGGCCCTTGAGGGCCGCGGTGATCCGGTCGCGGACCTTGGAGATGGTCGACTCGACCTGCTTGAAGAACTCCCCGGTGCCGACGTACTCCTGCCAGCGGGCCAGCACCTCGCCGCGCAGGAGGGTGCCGTCGGTCATGCCGTGCTCGACGTTGGCGAGCGCCTCGCGGTAGGCCGCGTCGGACTCCCGGTGCAGGGCCGCCACCGCCTGCTCCTGGTGGTGGGTCGCCGCCACGAGCACCCTCGTTCGCTCCTCGAGGCTGCCGAGCGCGCCGTCGAGGGTCTGCTTGACGATCACCGCGCGGGCCCGGGCGTCGCTGGCGAGGGCGGTCAGCCACGAGCGCAGCCGGGCCACGTCGGTCTCGGGCAGGCGCCCCTCCGAGGTCAGCGTGGCCTCGGGGATGCCGAAGATGGGCGCGGTGGACAGGCCCTGCTCGCGCAGCATCGACGCGAGGTGGCTGCGGATGTCGGCCATCGCCTCGGGGGGCACCCGGTCGAGGACGATCGCGACCGCCGTGCCGCGCTCCGACGCCTGGCGCAGCAGGTCCCACGGCACCGCGTCGGCATACCGCGCAGCGGTCGTGACGAAGAGCCAGAGGTCGGCGGCGGCGAGCAGCTGCGCGGCCAGGGCACGGTTCGCGCTGACGACGGAGTCGATGTCGGGGGCGTCGAGCAGCGCCATGCCCGGCGGGAGGGAGCTCGAGGAGACGAGACGCAGGGCGTTGACCCCATCTGCCTCGCGCGGCACCCCGGTGACGCGGCTCAGGCCCGGCAGGACCCGGTCGTCGGAGAACCACCGCTCGTCCTGCGGGTGGTGGACCAGCACCGGGGTCGTCGTCGTGGGGCGCAGGACCCCCGACCGGCTGACCTCGGCGTCGACGATCGAGTTCACGAGCGTCGACTTGCCCGCTCCCGTCGACCCACCCACGACCGCCAGCAAGGGCGCGTCGAGCGAGCGGAGTCGGGGGATGACGTAGTCGTCGAGCTGCTTCAGGAGGGCGTCACGGGTGGCCCGACCGGTCATCACGTCGGGGACCTCGAGAGGCAGCTGGGCCTGTTCGACCTGCTCACGGAGGGTCGTCACGGCGCCCAGCATGGACACGGCGTCGTCCCTGGAAATCACACCGCAAGCCTAACGAACCGAACGAGCGCCACTGCACGCGACAGACCCGACCGGAGGCATGCGTTCGACAAATAAGGCCTAGAAGCGGCGGAAGTAGTCGTCGTACCCACTGGCGGTCGAGCCGTCACCGCCCACGTCGCGCGGGTGGAGCCGCTCGACGGGCTCGATCAGCTCGACCCCGTCGAGGGTGAGGTCGTCGACATTGGCGTCAGGGGCGGGCCGCCGGCGGCGCGGCTGGCGGACCGGCTTCTCCACCACCTCGTCCGGCGCCTCGAAGTCGACCGGGAGCCGCAGCCACCAGAGGGCCGACACCGACAGCAGGAGGAGGCACAGCACCGGGAGGGTTGCTCCGGAGAGCAGCACCTCCGTGAAGCCCGGTCCCGGGTTGAAGGTGACGGTGCCTTCCTCGGGCGCGGTGGGGTCGCCGTGGATGAGGGCCACCACGACCGCCGCCACGACGACCAGGGCGTGCAGCGCAGCGGCGACCCAGAGGGCGAACACCTCCCAGCGCAGCACGGAGGCGTGGCTGACCGGTTGCGCGAAGTGCAGGATGCCCAGGAGCGCGAGCACCAGGAGGGTGGCGACGACGCCCCCGATGGGCGCCTGTCCGTAGCCGAGCCCGTACATGGCGAACTGCGTCACGCGGTCGAGGAAGGAAGGCCCTTCGGGCGTGGGCTGACCGTTGGGCCCGAACGCCTGGCTGGTCGACTGGTAGACCTGCCAGCTCAGCCACACCGCCCCCACCAGGCCCACCGCGGCCGCCGCCTCGAGGAGCCGTGCGGTCACGAACCAGGTGCGCGGCGGTGTCCAGTCGACGCGCAACGACGACAGCTGCATGGCGGCCCCTTCCTCCTCGCGCCAATCTAATCCAGTGCCGCCCCCACGGCAGTGCCTGACGACAGAATGGCCTGCCGACCGGATGGCCTGCCGACCGAATGGCCTGACGACAGAATGGGCGGATGCGCATCTTCGTCGCCGTCGTGCCTCCGGAGGCCGCCCTCGACCACCTCGGGGAGTTCCTCGACCCCCGTCGTGACGCCGGGCCGGACCTGCGCTGGACCGACCCGAGCCTCTGGCACGTGACCACCGCGTTCATGGCCGAGGTCCCCAGCCGGCTGGTCGACCCCATGGTCGACGGCGTGGCGGAGGCGGTCGGGAGTCGCCGCCCGGTCACGCTCCGCATCCGTGGTGGCGGCGCCTTCCCCAACCCGTACGACGCCCGGGTCACGTGGATGGGCGTCGACGGGGAGCCTGACGAGCTGGAGTCGTTGGCCGGCCTGGCCCGCGCCGTCCGTCGCGCCTGCAGCCAGGTCGGCGCGAACCCCGAGGGCGGCCCGTTCACGCCGCACCTGACGGTGGCCAGGTCGCGCCACCCCTTCGAGGCGACCCGGTGGTTGCGGGTGCTCGACGCGTATGCCGGGCCGGTCTGGACCGCGGACGAGGTCACCGTCTTCGCGTCGCACCGCGGTGAGGGCAAGGGCCGACCGCACTACGAGCCCATCGCCGTCGTGGAGCTCTCCGGCTGACGTGTGGATGGCGCCCCCGGCAGGACTCGAACCTGCGACCCAGTCATTAGAAGTGACTCGCTCTATCCGCTGAGCTACGGGGGCAATGCCGCAGAGTCTAGGACGAGTTGGCGGTCGGTCCGGCTGTCGCCAGCTGACGCAGGCGACGCAGGGCGAGCTCGGCCAGAAGGGCCGCGCCGTCGGGCACCACGGAGTCGTCGAAGTCCGCCCGGGGTGAGTGGTTGTCAGGCGCCGAGGCGAAGTCGGTCGCCGGGCAAGCACTGAGGTTGACGTAGGCGCTCGGCACCTGCTGCCCGACGAAGGCGAAGTCCTCCGCCCCCATCTCCGGGTCGCGCTGGTGGACGTAGCGGTCCGGCCCGAACAGGTCGACGATGGTGTCCTTCGCGAACGCGTACTCGCTCTCGTCGTTGATCGTGACGGGGTAGCCCGGGAGGTACTCGACCTCGGCGGTCAGGCCGTGGGCCTCGGCGAGACGGGCGGCGAGCAGCTCGATCTTCGCCGCCATCGCGGCGCGGGCCTGCTCCGACAGGCTGCGCAGCGTCGCCTCGAAGACCGCGTCGTCAGGGATGATGTTGTCCTTGGTGCCGCCGACGAACTTCCCGACGGTGATGACCACCGGGTCGAAGACGTCGAACTGGCGCGTGACGAGGGTCTGCAACGCGACGACGATCTCGCAGGCGACCGGGATGGGGTCCTTGGCGCGGAACGGCTGCGACCCGTGACCGCCCTCGCCGACGACCCGCACCTTCACCTCGTCCGCGGCCGCCATCAGTGGCCCGGGACGGCCGAACCAGGTGCCGAGCGGGTGCTCCGAGGAGAAGACGTGCAGGGCATAGGCGGCATCCACCCGTCGCCCCGCGACGTCGAGGAGCCCCTCGTCGATCATCGGCTTCGCCCCGCCGGGGCCCTCCTCTCCCGGCTGGAACATGAACACCACGTCGCCGTGGAGCTCGTCGCGCAGCTCGTGCAGGATCCGGGCGGCGCCCACGAGTCCCGCGACGTGCAGGTCATGGCCGCAGGCGTGCATGAGCCCTTCGTGCTCGGAGACGAAGTCGAGCGGCAGGTCCTCGGTCACGGGCAGCGCATCCATGTCGCCGCGCAACAGGACGACCGGGCGTCGCGCGCCGGCCGGGTCGCCCTCGGGAGCGGGGTGACCACCACGCCCTCGCAGGACGGCGACGACGGACGACAGCGACTGGCCCAGCGTGATCTCGAGGTCCAGCCCGTCGAGGGCCTCGAGCACTGCCTGCTGGGTGAGCGGGAGCGACATCCCCAGCTCGGGCATCCGGTGGAGGCGGCGACGGAGCGCGATCAGGTCCGGACCGAGGGCGGAGGCGAGTTCGAGGGAGCGCACGGCCTGCACGCTAGTACGCGCCGAGGAGGTCCCGGCGGCTGGCGGTGATGGCCTGCAGGAGCTCGCGTTCGGTCTCCAGCGCTCGGGTGTCGGCGGCGCTGTGGTGCATCCGGGCCCGCAGCAGGGCCAGCTCGCTCGCCGAGTCCTGGAAACGTCGCATGGAGCGCAGCATGGCCCGACCCCCTGTCGTGCGGGCCCACACCCGCGCCGACCGCCGGCCGCTCATGGTGGACAACATCTGCACCTCGCTGGGCGACAGCCAGCCCGCGTCGGCGTACTCACTGAGGTGGCGACCGATGAGACGACCCTCCCGCCGGCGTGCCCAGACCACGAGGGCGACGAAGCCGACGAAGATCGGCACCTCGACGACGAGGTAGACCGACAGCATCCCCGCGCCGCCGGTGATGGCGGCCAGGTTCCACAGTGCGTGGGACAGCACGGCGAGCAGGTAGCCACCGACCGGGGCCAGCACCTTGAGCCCGCGGTGCCGGGTCGTGGCGGCGATCCCGATCCCGATCCCCGTCAGGACCGTGAACATGGGGTGGGCGAAGGGGGTGAACAGGCAGCGCGCGATGAAGGTGCCGGTCAGGGCAGAGTCCCCGCCGTCGCTGTAGGCCATGCCGAGGTACTGGATGTTCTCGGTGAACGCGAAGCCCGCCGCGACCACGCCGGCGTAGACCATGCCGTCGATGATCCCGTCGAACTCACGGCGCCGGAACCACCAGATCAGCAGCACGAGCAGGCCCTTCGACGCCTCCTCCACGAGGGGCGCGGAGAAGACCGCCGTGGCGAGGAGCGCATCGTCCTCGTGGCCGGTCGCCGCCTGGAAGGCGATGTTGGCGCCCGTGTTGAAGACGCCGGCGATCAGGGCGGCGACCAGCGAGCCCCAGAGGAAGGCGGTCACGAGGTAGCGGACCGGCTCGGCCTCGAACCGGTCCAGCCACAGGAAGGTCGGGATGACGATGCCGAGCGGGATGGCGGCGAGCACCACGGCGAGGAGCGTCGTCACCAGCCCCAGGGTGCCCCCGTAGTACACGGCGAGCACGACGGCCGCGAGGCCGAACCCCACGACGATGACCCCTGCCAGGAGCCACCCGCGAAGCCGGCTCCGGCCGGAGGTCGCTGGCCCGGTGCCGACGGACTGCGGCCCGCCCGCGGGCGGTGCGCTCGCGGCATACTCCTGGCCCTGTCCCCACGTCATGCCGGGAAGGGTAGTCGAGGAGGCCAACGGGAGGAGGTGACGCGGGCGCCGCCTGTCACAGTGGGGCAATAAGGTGGCCCGGTGACTGCCACCCCCACCGACCGCTCCGTCAACGACCGCATCGTCTGGATCGACTGCGAGATGACCGGGCTCTCCCTGGAGACCGACGCCCTCATCGAGGTCGCGGCCCTCGTGACCGACTTCGAGCTCAACCAGCTCGGTGACGGCGTCGACGTCGTGATCCGTCCCCCGGACGCGGCCCTGGCGCAGATGGACGACTTCGTCCGCGACATGCACACGACCTCGGGCCTGCTCGAGGAGCTGTCCGGCGGCACGACCCTGGAGGACGCCCAGACGCAGGTGCTCGCCTACATCCGGGAGTGGGTGCCCGAGCCGCGCAAGGCCCCGCTCGGCGGCAACACCGTCGGCACCGACCGCAACTTCCTCGCCCGCGACATGGCCGAGCTCGAGGCCCACCTGCACTACCGCATCATCGACGTCTCCTCCATCAAGGAGCTGTCCCGTCGCTGGTACCCGCGGGCCTACTTCGGCTCGCCCAAGAAGTCCGGCGGGCACCGCGCGCTCGCCGACATCCGCGAGTCGATCGCCGAGCTGCGCTACTACCGCGAGGCGGTCTTCGTCCCGCCGCCCGGCCCGGACAGCGACACGGCCAAGGGCATCGCCGCCCGGCACGTCGTCGACCACGGCTGACCACCTCCCCAACCAACAGGCCGTATGCCGCAGCCTCGCCGGCCGAGTCCACCTCACCTGCGCGGGGTGGTCACGAGCACCGCTCCGGAACAGGTACTATTGGCGTCGCTTCCGCGACCGGCACTGTCCGGTCGCGACGCATGGTGGGCGTAGCTCAGCTGGTAGAGCACCGCGTTGTGGTCGCGGGGGTCGCGGGTTCAAGCCCCGTCGCTCACCCCACACCGAAGGCCCCTGACCGAGATGGTCAGGGGCCTTCGTCGTACTTCTGGACGTGGTGTCACCAGCCTCGCCCCGGGAGACTGGCGGCATGGCCGGCTGTTGTGACCCGCACGGGTTCGACGAGGTGTTCAGCCCGCGGTTCGCCCGCAAGCAGGCGAGGCGCTACCGCAAGCGCGGGCTGGGCAGGGCTGAGCGCGACATGGTGGAGTTCCTCGCCGCGCAGGGGCTGGCCGGTGCGACGGTCCTCGAAATCGGTGGTGGGGTGGGCGAGATCCAGCTGGAGCTGTTGCGCCGTGGGGCCTCGCGCACGACCAACCTCGAGCTGGTCACCTCCTACGACGGCGTGGCCGACGAGCTGGCCCGGGAGGCCGGCCTGGCCGACCGGGTCGAACGCCGGCAGCACGACATCGTCGAGGCCCCCGACGAGGTAGAGCGCGCGGATGTGGTGGTGCTCCACCGTGTTGTGTGCTGCTACCCCGACTACGAACGGTTGCTGGGAGCGGCTGCCGACCACGCCGGACGCCTCCTGGTCTTCAGCCACCCGCCGCGCAACCTCGCGAGCCGTGCCTTCGTCGCCACCCAGAACGCCGTCCTGCGCCTCACCGGTCACCGGTACCAGTCGTTCGCCCACCCGCCGGAGGCGATGCTCGCCGTGCTGCGGGACCGCGGGCTCACCGCCGTGCACACCCACCGCGGTCCGGTATGGCGCGTCGAAGGGTTGGAGCGGCGGGTGGCCTGAGCCCCGGGTCGCTGGCGTCGGGAGCCGACCGGTCGGGCAGGATGGTCGGGTGTTCATGGACTCCGAGGGCAAGCGCCGGGTCATCAGGATCGGAGTGTGGGTCGCCATCGTCGGCCTGCTGCTGGGGGTCCTCAGCTCGCTGGTCATGGCGACCGGCGCCGATGCCCACGCGGCCCTGAGGTCGATCTCCCCCGACGACGGCTCGACGCTGACCGTCGCGCCCACCACGGTGGTGCTGACGTTCGACGAGCCGATCGGCACGAGCTTCGCGACCGTCAGCGTCGCTGGTCCCGCTGGCTCGGTCTCGACGGGCAGGGCGGCGGTCGACGGGGTGACCGTCACCCAGGCCCTCATGGCGGGCCTGCCGAACGGCCGCTACACGGTCTCTTTCCACGTCGTCAGCGAGGACGGCCACCCGGTCTCCGACCGCACCACGTTCACGGTGGCCACCCCCACCGCCGCCCCCCTTCCCGGCACCCCCGTGACGCCGTCTAACTCGACCACGAGTGAGCCGGCCACCGGCGAAACGACCACGACGCCCCCCTCCGCCCTGGCCGCAGACGAAGGCGAGGGAACCGGTCGCGCGGTGCGGATCGGCCTGGCCTTCGGGGTGGCTGCCCTCGCCCTCGCCGGGGGCACCGCCCTCGTCGCCGCCACCCGGCGCCGAACCAGCGAGTGACCCGCGATTGATCGGGCGAATGCCCCGTGGCGTCAGCCGATTTCACCCGCCCCGCATCGTCCTGCTAAGGTCTCTCCTCGCGCGCCATTAGCTCAATTGGCAGAGCAGCTGACTCTTAATCAGCGGGTTCGGGGTTCGAGTCCCTGATGGCGCACCATTGGTGCAGGTCAGCGCGTTGGGCTTTCGGGCCGAACTCGACTTTCCCCCGGTAAACCCCCCGGTTTTGGCTCCATCGGGTACTCACCCATGGCCTGCTCGAGGGCTTCGGCGGCCGCTGGGTTCTTCGCACGCCGTCCCATGTAGACGTCCTGGGTCAGTGAGGGCCTGGCGTGGCCAAGTTGGTCGGCAATCTGTCGGGCAGACTGGCCGGCGTCGTCGAGGATCGTCGCTGTCGTCTTCCGGAAACTGTGCGATGTAATCCACGCGAGGGCGTCCCCGTCCGTACGTTGCGACGCCTCAGCCGCGACAGCCAGAATCTGTGCACGTTCACCGCCGCTGATCCCGTAGTGGTCAGCCAGCGCGATGACGTCATCTACGTCGAGCCGAACGCGACCCGTCTCCAAGAGCTCGATGCGGGTCCGGGGCCATGTCATGGCTTCGGCCACGTCGTTGCGCGACCGCCGCGTGGCTCTGCGGGCTCGCATCAGGGCGACTCCGAGCTGCTGACGCGCCTCACTTGCCATCGGTGCCCGCGCACGACGCAGATCACGTCGGACGTTGTTGGGGTCACGGAACCGCCCGAGTGCGTCGCAGAACACGGGCTCCTCAGGCCGGACCCCCTGCTGCCACCGGCGCATCAGCATCTCGAGACACCAGGAGGGAAGCTTGAGCACTCGCTCCCCCGCAGCAGACTTCGTGCTGACCCGGAGCAGCCCTTCGCCCCTGATCCGGGTCACCTGATGGGTTATCTCGATCTCGCCAGCCTGCAAGTTGACCTCCGCCCACAGGATGCCGAGCGCTTCACCGATCCGGACGCCCGTGGCCAGCAGGAAGGTCGTCAGGTCAGGTAGGTCCGCTTCGGCCGCCTTCGGGTCCCGTGCGAGCATGGCGAACCAAGCCCTCCTCTCGTCCTCATCCAGAGCCCTTGGCCGCCTCTTCGGCTTGGACGCGATGGTGTCAACGTCTCGGACTGGATTGGTCGGGATGGCGCCGTGCCGCACAGCCAAACCAAGGACGCCAGAGATGACGGTTCGGCTGGTTCTGGCCGTGGGTGGACCTACGCCCTTCTTGATCGAGCCGACCACTTTGTCGACTAGCGGTGTCGTGATCTCCCCAAGCCGCACCCCCGCAATAGCGGGAAGAACGTGGTTGTCCAACTTCTGCCTGTAGGTGTCCCGAGTTCCTGGAGATCGCCGACCGTCGGCAACCATCTCGGTGACATTGGCTAGCCACAGCTCGGCGGCAACTGAGAACCGGTCTGTCGACTTGAGTGAGGCGACGTTCCGAGACTGGACGCGCTCACGCAACTTCTTCAGCAGACGGGTCTGCGCCGCCGATTTGGTTTTGCCCTCGGCCTGAACCTCGCGACTGATGCCGTCGAAGTCGCGGTACAGCGCACGAGCTCGATAGACCGGCTGCTTGCCACCTGCGGTCGGAGCACGTTTGGTCACCCAGATCTGGCCCCAAGTTCCGAGCTCCAATGACGCTCGTGCCATGGGTCGCCTCAGGAAGCGAGTTGCTTGCGGTCTTCGACCCAAGCAACCACGTCATCGGGCACATACCGGAGGTGCTTCCCGACCCGCAGGCTCGGCGGTCCGTGCTTCTCCAGGCGCCACTTGTAGAGCGTCTTGACGGGCACCCCCAGGTACTCCGCCACCTCTTCAGTGCCCCACAGGGGCCGCGGCTTGGGCGTCTCTGCCTTGAGATCCATGGAGCTCTCCATTCCCGTCGCGTCGCGCTCGTGGTCCAGCGCGACCCCTGATAGGACAACGAGAACGAAGGGGCACTATGGGGATTCCGGGCGCACCACGTTCATACTCCGGACGGTGCGGAGCCTCTCTCAGCCGTAATGTCGGAGCACAACGGAGGCACAAGACCGACCGTGGTCGACCGCCTCCGGCACGGCAAAGGGCCGATAAGCCTCTCATTGCGAAGGCAGCCAAGGGCTGACGCAAGGGGAGGCAGTGTGCTTAAGGCGGGGCGATCGAGTGCATGCGGTGCACCGCGTCGGAGTCCCGGAGCATGTCATCGAAGGTCGTATCTTGCGGACCATCCACCCGGTCGGCAACGGTGCTCTGCTTCGGGGCCTGGCCAAAGCCATCGAGCGGCCCCTCGCGCAGCGCGACGGTGCGGAGAAGCTCGCGGGTGACTCATCGGGCTCATTGACTCGGGCCTCCTGCACTGGCCAGCCAAGCACTACTACGGCTAGCCGAATGAGAAGTCACCGATCTGCTCCCCGGCCTGTGATCCGGGACTGAGAGAGCACCGGCGCAGAGCATGTGAACAGATCGACTGCCGAGAAGGCAAGGATCCGACCTGCTCGATTCCCATGATGGCGACTCGCTATGGAACCGATCGCCCGCTCACGCCGCGATCAGCTGGGGCGCGGATGTCAGTGCGTTGCGCGTTTCGGGTGCAGATGGCCACCGCAGGCGGACTCGGGCCGTGACCTGCGCTTTGTCGCCACCGAGCGGGTCCTGCGGTCCCATTCAGGCGTAGCCTCCAAAGCAGACGTTTCGCACGGTTGACCGCCTTTGGCGGTAAACCCCTCCGGAAGGGGCGGCTACGTCACAGCAGGGAGCCGATGGTGGCACCGTCCCGAACGGGGTGCGGGATGGTGCCGACCGGCCCCGTCCGGAGAACCGGCGTCGCACCCATGATGGGTACCGACACGAGGCGTTCTTCTGGGATGGCGATGAGCAGTTCGTGGCCGGAACGGTCCCGTTCATCAGGGAGGGTCTGGCAGCGGGGCAGCCGGTCCTCGCCGCGGTCACCCCGGGCCGCATCGCGGTGCTGCGGGATGCCTTGGCCGCTGACGCGGCAGGGGTCGAGTTCGTCGACATGGCTCAACTGGGCGCCAACCCGGCGCGGATCATCCCGGCGTGGCAGCGTTTTGCCGACGACCACGTTGGGCAGCCGGTGCGCGGCATTGGTGAGCCGATCTGGGCCGGCCGCCGCCTGGCCGAGCTCGCTGAGTGCCAGATGCACGAGGCGCTGCTCAACATGGCGGTCGACACGGACACCCCGCTGTGGCTGATGTGCCCGTACGACACCACGACGCTGCCGGACGACGTGGTCGCCGAAGCGCATCGCTCCCACCCGGTGGTGGTCGACGTGCAGACGCACCGCGGCAGCACCACCTATGGCGGAGCCCATCACTTGGGGAAGATGTTCAAGACCGACCTTCCCCAGGTCCAGGTCGTGGTTTCCCATCGCGGCTTCGATGGCGACGACTACGCGGCGGTCCGCGCCGACGTCCGTGCGCACGCCGCGTCAGCGGGACTGACCCTCGATCGGACCAACGACCTTGTCCTGGGCGTCCACGAGGTGGCCGTGAACAGCGTCAGGCACGGCCGCGGCGCAAATGAGCTACGCATCTGGGAAGAAGACCACTCGTTGGTCTGCGAGGTGCGCGGAGGCGGCCTCATCACCGACCCGTTGGTCGGGCGCCGCCCGCCATTGCCCGCGAACGAGCACGGCCGCGGGCTGTGGATGGCCAACCAGTTGTGCGATCTGGTTCAGGTTCGCTCCGGCAAGGCCGGGACCACGGTCCGGATCCACACCTGGCTGTAGTCGATTCGCCGCGGGAAGAGGGTTCCAAGTCCCATCCGTTCTTCTGCGCGAACTCAACCCTGAGGCATTCCCAAGCGACACTCTGCGATGTCTGGGAGAGGGTGCCAGGCCCTCCCCTGCTGGTTGTTGCCAGCGGGGGCAGCACATTTCTGCCCAGCATCTTGCCGAACCAGCACGAGCGTCGCCCGCACGACGTCCGACGTCAGTAGGCGACCCGCGGTAGCGACACCGGCGGACGAGCTCCCTACCTCGTCGGCTCCACGATGTGGACTTGCCGTTCCTTTGCCTTTCGCTGCCGCAATCATTACGTTCGCCAGCCCCCGCAACGCGGTTCGTCGCGTGGCCGGATTTGCTGGTCGATTGGTCGCGTCGAGCAGCGCCGTGAAAGACGTGCGTGAGCAAGGGGGGGCAGATGTCCGCGGTATCAGTTCATGAGGGCACTCAGGCGCCTGGCCGCAGTCGCGCAGTACGCCCCGTCGCTGATGCTCCGAGGTTGCTGCTGCGCGACGACGCAGCCCCGACCGCGGACCTCTTCGCGTCGCTGGCCGAACGCGGCGCGGCTCTGGTTGACCGACAGCACGAAGTGCTGGAAGGCCTGCAGCACCGCGAGGAGGACCCCGAACGCCTCGCAGTCTGTTCAGACTCGACCACCTCGCCGCCCAGCTTCGCCGCAACAGCAACGCCGCACTCGTCCTCGCCGGACTGCCCACCGTTCGCAGCATTCATGCACCGAAAGTGCTCAGCGAACTCGCCTACGCCGCGGTCTCAGAGGTCAACGGGTACCAACGCGTGACCGTGGGAGCCTTTCCGACCCGTCGCGTGCAGGCACACGTCGCATCGGACCTCGTGCACATGATGGGCGATCTCCTCGAGAACGCTTTGGCCGTCTCGCCCCGGTCCGGCGGCGTTTGGGTGCGCGGTGAACGACCCACGTCCGCAGGAACCATTTCCCCCACCTTGGTCAGGGTCGGCGACAGCGGAACGGGTGCGTCGGATGCCGCCCTGGAACGCCTCAACGACATCGTCGGCGGGCGAGCTCCCCAGGTCGGGACCGGCTCCGGAGTCGGCCTCGTCGTCACCCGCGAGATCGCCCACCGGCACGGGCTGACCGTCCGGTTCGGGCGGCTGGTAAGCGGAGGACTGGTCGCGACCGTCTCGCTGCCCGACACGCTTTTTGAGCCCCCGCATCAAGGAAATCCCCTCCAACAGGTTTGACGACCCGATCATTTCGGTGAGTGCGACCTCACCAGATCTTCCGCCGCAGATCCGGTGACGTTTTCAGTAGCCGGTTCGCCATCTACTGACAGGGAGGGCTCGGGCAAGGCGGTCCAACTTTGCAAACCCGTTGCACACAAGGCTCCGGTCTGGTTCGCCTGGGCCCTCTGCTTCGGGCGCGAAGCAGCCGTCGGAGCGGGCCGGAGTCGGCTCGGCGCACCCACGCGCAGCCGGAACACATCGAGATTTTCGCCCCGCCAGAAACGGCAACGGCAAACCCGATCCCAACACTGTGGTCGTTCCCCATCAATGAAGCCCGTGCCCCGCGACCAACCGTGCCGCCAAGGCCCGTGGCATGGAGCGTGATCGCCTCGCTTGCGCGGAGTCAATGTGTGAGTCACTTCACACCTATGTCACGGAGGTACCCAACGGTAACTATGTCTGTGGGCTATCTAATTTCAGATAGTCACGATCTGACGCTTTCGAGCCGAGCCCTGATGTAGCAGCGGAAAGTTGTACAACGACGTCCGGTTGCCGCGGGTGATGTGAAGTCCGTCGGGGATCGTCGGTTGTGAATGCGCTTGGCTCGCATCTTCGCGGACGGATCGCCAAAGGGCGGAACAGTGCCGTTGTTGTTGACGGCACCTGAGCCGCGACGATGACGTGCGAAGGGGCCGGGTTGGGATGCAGGGATCCCCGCAGCAGTCCTTCGCGTTGATCGCCGATGATGATGCGGACGCCCGCGCGTTGTTGTCCGTGGCCGTGGGCCGGGTTGGCCTTGCATCGGTTCAGGTTGAGGACGGACGACAGGCCGTCGAAATGCTGGCCGACCTGCACCCGAGCGTGGTCCTCCTTGACGTCAAGATGCCAGGTCTGAGTGGGATCGAGGTCTGCTGGTGGATCCGGCGGCAGCGCCACCTCGCGGACGTTCCGGTCATTCTGGTAAGCGCACTCACTTCGCAGTTCGAGATCGATGCGGGCCTGCTGGCCGGTGCCAACCATTACGTGACGAAGCCGTTCACGAGCGCCCACATCACAGCCGTGGTCGCGCACCTCCTCCTTGGGCGCCCCCTGTTGCCGCCCCCGGCCCGCGTGATCATCGCCGACCCAGCAGACTGAGGCGCAAACTGGCTCGGTCAACGACTGGATGAGATCGATGGCGGCGACGTCACAAGACCTCTCGCGCAGACCCCGTGTCGTGACCGGTCCCCGCCGTCTGAACGTTCGGGGTGTGAGACCACTCCGCGGCCCAAACACGGCTGCGCCAGACTCGCGCTCATGACTGCTGAGGCAACCGTCAGTGCCGACATCCTCCGGGTCGCTCGCGAGCGGGTGCTGGAGCGTGGCGAACCCTTGACGTACGGCCAGATCCTCGAGGTGCTGAGGACGCCGGATGACCGGCTCGAGGAGCTGCTGGCACTGGCCCACGAGGTCCGGTTGCAGTTCAACGGTCCGGAGGTCGAGGTGGAGGGCATAGTCTCCATCAAGACTGGCGGTTGTCCGGAGGACTGTCATTTCTGCAGCCAGTCTGGCCAGTTCACCTCGCCCGTGCGTTCGGTGTGGCTCGACATTCCCGAGCTGGTCCGCGCGGCGCGGCAGACCCGGGACACCGGGGCGAGCGAGTTCTGCATCGTCGCCGCGGTGCGTGGTCCCGACGCTCGTCTGATGACGCAGATGCGCGAGGGCGTCGCCGCGATCAAGGCGGAGGTCGACATCCAGGTCGCCGCGTCGCTGGGCATGCTCAGCCAGGACCAGGTCGACGACCTGGTCGACATGGGCGTGCACCGCTACAACCACAACCTCGAAGCCGGGCGCTCGTTCTTCCCCCAGGTCGTGACCACGCACTCGTTCGAGGAACGGTGGGACACCTGCCTGATGGTGAAGGAGTCCGGGATGGAGCTGTGCTGCGGCGGCTTGGTCGGGATGGGCGAGACGCTCGAGCAGCGCGCCGAGCTGGCCGCCCAGCTGGGCGAGCTTGCCCCGCACGAGGTGCCGCTCAACTTCCTCAACCCGCGCCCGGGCACCCCCTTCGGCGACCTGCCGGTCATGGAATCCAAGGACGCCTTGCGCACGATTGCCGCGTTCCGTCTCGCGCTGCCCCGCACGATCCTGCGGTACGCCGGCGGACGCGAGCTCACCCTGGGCGACCTGGGCACCCGTGACGGACTGCTCGGCGGGATCAACGCCGTCATCGTCGGCAACTACCTCACCACGCTTGGCCGGGACCCGAAGGAAGACCTCAGCCTGCTGGCGGACCTCGGGATGCCGATCAAGGCGCTGAGCGAGACGTTCTGAGAGCGGGACGGGTATGCCGGGCGAAGACCAGTGGTGCGGCCGCTGCGGCCAGGCGCGCGGGCAGGGAGACCACTCCGTGTGCGACCGTGCCCTCCCGCTGGAGCCGCCCCGGTTCTGCGGCCAGTGCCGTCGGCGGATGAAGGTGCAGGTCCTGCCGCGGGGCTGGTCCGCCCAGTGCGCGGTCCACGGGGAGACCCGCAGTGATGGCTGACTTCGACCGGTTGATGGCTTTCGATAGGGACCATGTCTGGCACCCGTACTCGTCCGCCGGAACGGCCTCCGCGGCATACCTCGTCGAGTCGGCGTCGGGCGTCCGGCTGTCGCTGCGTATGCCGGACGGCTCAGGACTGGACGCCATCGACGCCATGTCGTCGTGGTGGTGTGCGATCCACGGCTACGCCGTGCCACAGCTAGACGAGGCAGCCCGCGCCCAGCTCTCCCGGATGAGCCACGTGATGTTCGGCGGCCTGACTCATGAGCCTGCGATCAACCTGGCCGAGCAGCTCGTAACGGTCACGCCGGCCGCTCTGCAGCAGGTGTTCTTCGCGGACTCGGGCTCGGTGTCCGTCGAGGTGGCGATGAAGATGGCCCTGCAGTTCCACGTCGGCGCCGGCACCCGTCGCACCCGTTTCTTCACGATCCGCGGCGGGTACCACGGTGACACGTTCTCCCCGATGTCGGTGACCGACCCGGTCGGGGGCATGCACTCGCTCTTCACGGGCCTACTCCCCCAGCATGTGTTCGCGCCCATCCCCCCGGCAGGCATCGACGTACAGGTTGACGATCCGGCCATGGTGTCCTGGGAGCGCGAGACCCGCAGCCTGTTCGCGGAGCACGCGCACGAGGTTGCCGCGGTCATCCTGGAGCCGCTGCTGCAAGGTGCTGGCGGGATGCGGTTTCACAGCCCCCACGTGGTGCAGGTCCTGGCCGAGCTCGCGCGCGAGCATGGTGCGTTGGTGATCTTCGATGAGATCGCCACCGGGTTCGGGCGCTCCGGCACGATGTTCGCGCTGGAGCGGGCCGCGGTCGTCCCGGACATCCTGTGCGTCGGCAAGGCCCTGACCGGCGGCTACCTGTCGCTGGCGGCGGTGTTGTGCACCGACGAGGTGGCCGAGGGCGTGAGCAGCGAACGGGCCGGAGGTGCGCTGATGCACGGTCCGACGTTCATGGCCAACCCGTTGGCCTGCTCGGTCGCACTGGCCAGTCTCACCCTGTTGCAGGACAACGACTTCGCCGCCCAGGTGCGCAACCTGGAGACCGGACTGACGACGGGCCTCAAGCCCGCGCAGGACCTTCACGCCGTGGCCGACGTCCGGGTCCTCGGCGGAGTCGGCGTGATCCAGCTGCGCGAGCCGGCCCGTGTCGCCGAACTCACCGCCACGGCGTTGGAGCGCGGCGTGTGGGTCCGCCCGTTCCGCGACCTCGTCTATGCGATGCCGCCCTATGTCACGACCCCCGAAGACCTGAGCACCATCTGCGACGCCATGGTGCATGCCGTTGCCACGGTTCACGCCTGAGGATGATGCACCCATGAGCATGTTCCTCGACTGGCTGGCCGACCGGGCTCTCGACCGCGACCGCATGGGACTTCGTCGCGAGGTCAGGCCGTTCAAGTCCGGTGAGATTCTGGATCTGGCGGGGAACGACTACCTAGGACTGCGCCGCCACCCGGCCGTGATCGCTGGCGCCGTCGCGGCCGCCGAGACCTACGGCGGCGGGGCTGGGGCATCCCGGCTCGTCACCGGCACTCTCGAGATCCACGAGGAGCTGGAGCGCGCCCTGTGCCTCCTCACCGGCGCCCCCTCGGCCCTCGTGCTGTCGACGGGGTACCACGCCAACCTTGCGGTCCTCACCTCGTTGGCCGCCCCCGACACCCTCATCGTCTCCGACTCCCACGCGCACGCGTCCCTCATCGACGGTGCCCGCCTGAGCCAAGGCGCCGTGGCCGTCAGCCGCCACAACGACCTCGGCCACGTCAGGGAACTGCTCGCCGGACGCACGCAGCCGCGGGCGATCGTCGTGGTGGAGTCGGTGTACTCGGTCCTCGGCGACGCGGCGCCGTTGAGGGAGCTCTCGGACCTCGCCGAAGAGTTCGACGCGATCCTCCAGGTTGACGACGCCCACGGTCTCGGCGTGGTGGGAGAGCGCGGTGAGGGTGGGCCCGCCAAGGCCGGTATCACCGCGAGCGCCCACGTCGTGGTGACGGTGACGTTGTCGAAATCGCTTGCAGCCCAGGGCGGGGCGGTCCTTGCCCACGAGGCTGTCCGTGAGCACCTGGTCAACACGGCACGCCCGTTCATCTACGACACGGGACTCGCACCGGCGGCCGCGGGCGCTGCCCTCGGCGCCCTCGACGTACTGGCCGCGGTCCCCGGTCTACCAGCCGCGGCGCGACGGAACTCCGCACTGCTCGCCGAGGCCTGTGGGGTCGTCGTCCCCGCTGGGGCGGTCCTCTCGGTGACCATGCCCGGACCCGCCGAGGCACTCGCGGCGGTCGCCCAGGCCGAGCGGGGCGGCATACGCATCGGCTGCTTCCGGCCACCGTCCACTCCGGATGGCAGCTCACGACTGCGGCTGACCGCGCACGCCGACCACGGTCCCGACGTCCTCGACCATGCCCTCGACGTCCTGCGCGAGGTGGTCGCCCATGCCTGAGTCGCCGCCGTCCGAGTCGCTGCCGTCCGAGTCGATCCCGTCGGACCCGATCTCCCTGCCGAAGGTCGTCGTCGTCACGGGCACGAGCACGGGCGTGGGGAAGACCGTGGTGACGGCTGCGCTCGCCGCGATGCTGCGCAGCCGCGGCGCCGAGGTGGCCGTCGTCAAGCCCCTGCAGACCGGCGTGGGGGCCGACGAGGACGGCGACCTCCAGGTCGTGCAGCACCTCCTCGGCGAGGACCCGGGTGTCTCGTACCACGAGTTCATCCGGCTGGACACGCCACTGGCGCCCGACACGGCGGCCCGACTCCAACAGGTGGCCCTGCCCCCTGTCGCAGAGCACGCACGGTCGATCGCCACCCTCGCGCAGGACGTCGACGTGGTGCTCGTGGAAGGCGCGGGTGGCCTCCTCGTCCGCCTCGACAGCCGCGGAGGCACTCTGGCCGACCTGGGAACAGCATTGCGCTACAAGGGAATCAGCACCGGCTACGTGCTCGTAGCCAGTCCCGGCCTCGGAACCCTCAATCACACCGCTCTCACGGCCGAGGCCCTGGCTTCGCGTCAGCTCCCCCTGCTCGGCGTCGTCATCGGGTCACATCCACCTGACCCCGGACTGGCTGAGCGGACCAACCTGGTCGACCTCCCCAGCGTGGCTGGGGCGCCGCTGTTGGGAGTCCTCCCGGAGGGCCTGGGCGCCGTCACGGCGCCCGAGTTCCGGGAGCGCGCTCCGAGGGCACTCAACGTTTCCTAGGTGGAGGAGAGCACGATGACAGACACCGCCGACGCCTACGCGCAGACCCGTCGCAGCCTCCACGCACTGGCGGAGCTGGTCGTCGCCGGTCCACGGTTCCGCGAGACCGGCGAGCTGCGGTTGCGGGTGCGGCAGGAGGGCATCGGCACCTGGGAGGACCCGGTCATCGGGCTGGAGGGAGGCGAGCTGGTCACGCCGACCGCACGGATCGCCGTGGACGGACTGACCATCACGGAGGCCGCCAGACGGGTCGGGCTGGAGGCAAGCCCGCTGGAGGACGTGTACCACGACGGCCCACACGTCCCCACGTCGGAGACCGTGCGACTCGACCCGGCTGCCGTGCGCGTGGTCGAGACGGCGTTCCGCCTCGGCGACGACGCCCTGCGGCAGTTCTCACCAGACGCCGAGCGCACGCTATGGCCGGAGCACTTCGACGTCGCCACCACCGTGGACGGCGTCAACTACGGGGTCTCCCCCGGCGATGGGTACCTCCACAGGCCCTACGCCTATGTCGGTCCGCACGACCCGCTGGCCGGAGACTTCTGGAACGCCCCCTTCGGCGCCGCCCGTCTCGTCGAGGAGCTCACCGACGTCGGAGGGATCGCGGCCTTCTTCACCGAAGGCTCTCGCCGCGCAGCCCGCTCGCGACTTTGACCGTCTGAGGCGAGAGGGGCCGTCGTCATCAGCGTGCGCGGTCCCCCTGGACCTGGCCCGGGGACGCCTCAGCTGCCCCAGAACTCGCGCAGCACAGGGACAGTCGCCTTGCCACGCACCATGTGCGTCTGCCCGGGCAGCTCCTTGAGCGTTCCGTTCGGCAGGGTGGCCGCCAGGGCGGTCTGAGCGTTCTTCATGTACAGGGGGCTCTTGCCGCCCACGATCACCAGGGCGGGGACCGTGACCCCCGACAGGTAGCCGACCGGCAGCGGCTCGCCCTGCTGGTGCTCCAGCACGAGCGCGTAGTCGTGGGGCAGGGTGTGCGCGACGCCGCAGAGCTTCTTCCAGACTGGCAGCACCCTCATCATCGTCCTTGCCGGGGCGGGCACGCCGACCGTGCGCATGAACAGCTTCACCGCGTCGCTCTGTCGTCCCTCGTCGACGAGTTGCTGGGTCCGGACGCCGAGGTCGGCATCGTTGGGGGCGTGCGTGGCGTCGACGATGAAGGGGGGTTCGTACAGGGCGACCTTCCGCATCGAGGCGCCGGCACGCAGCGCCTCCAGCACCAGCACGGCGCCTGACGAGGCCCCGATGACGAAGGCCTCGGGACCCGCGACCCCGAGCACGGCCACCAGGTCCTCGACCTCACGCTGCACGGCGGACGGCGAGGAGCCCGGGCCGCTCTCGCCACGGCCGCGTCGGTCGTAGGCGAAGACCGCGTAGTGCTCGGACAACAGCGGCGTCAGCGCCTTCGCCGTGCCCATCGTTCGCTGGCACAAAGCACCCTCGACCACGACGACGGCGGGTCCGGTCCCGGTCACGTCGTAGGCGATCGGGGTCCCGTCGGCCGACTCGACGAACCGGGTGCTGCTCGTGGCGGTCAGGGTGGTCATGATCTCTCCTCGGTCGGGGACTCTCACCATGCGTCGAACGGGTCAGCCGGATTTCGACACGCGCGCCAGGTTCTCGTCGGCTCGCCGCCGAAGGACCGCACGCTCAGCCTCGTTGCGGGTACGGGCGACCGCCGCACTGAAGGCGTCTGCCGCCTCAGTGTGCCGGCCGGCCCGCTCGAGGAGGTCGCCACGCACACTGGGTAGGAGCGGGGAGTCAGCCAGCGCGTCGGCTCCCACGTCCGCCAGCACGGCGAGCCCGGCTGCCGGTCCGAACGCCCGGCCGTGCGCGACCGCACGGTTGACCTCGACGACCGCTCCCGGTGCTGCTTGGGCGAGGATGTCGTAGAGCCTCGCGATCCGGTGCCAGTCGGTGTCCTCGGCTCGTTTGGCGCGGGCGTGCTCGGCAGCGATCGACGCCTGGAGGAAGTACTTCCCCACCGGCTTTCCGCGGGCGGCGAGGCCCTGGGCCTGGTGGAGTGCGGCCTGCCCGCGTCGGATCAGCAGCTGGTCCCAGCGAGCCCGGTCCTGCGCCTCCAGGAGCACCGGCGCACCGTGTGGGTCCAGTCGCGCGCCCATCCGCGAGCCCTGGATCTCCAGGAGGGCCTGGAGCCCGAGCACTTCGGGCTCGGTGGGCGCGAGAGCGGCCAGCATGCGGGCCAGCCTGACTCCCTCGTTCGCCAGGTCGGGCCGCATCCACTGCTCACCGGCCGCGGCGGCATACCCCTCGTTGAAGATCAGGTAGATCACCGCCATCACGTCGTCGAGGCGCTGGTCACGGTCCCGGCCGGTCGGCAGGTCGAATTCCGCCCGCACCTCGGACAGGGTCTTCTTGGCCCGGGAGATCCGCTGGCCCATGGCCGACTCGGCGGCCAGGAAGCCCCGTGCGATCTCGCTGGTGGTCAGGCCCCCCACGAGGCGGAGCGTGAGCGCTGCCCTCGACTCCGGGGTCAGGGAGGGATGGCACGACAGGAAGATGAGGCGCAGGACGTCATCCTCGATGTGGTCGACCTGTGACTCGAGGTCGGGCATCTGCTCCTCCTGTCCCTGCCTCTGGGCGTGCCCGAGCTCCTCGGTCTTGCGCCGAAGGTTGTCGGCACGACGGAAGTGGTCGATCCCCCGGCGCTTGGCGGTGGTCATCAGCCACGCGGCGGGGTTGTCCGGCAAGCCCGCCGTGGGCCACTGCTCGAGCGCGGCAACGAGCGCGTCCTGGGCCAGGTCCTCGGCCAGCTCGACATCGCGGGTCATCCGGGTCAGGGCGCCGACGAGTCGGGCTGACTCGGCTCGCCATGCAGTGACGATCGCCTCGGCGGTCGCGGACTCGGCTGGCACGTGGTGAGCCTACGAGACCGGCGCCGTCCGCAGGGCGGCGCCGGTCTCGGCAGGCTCATGGTCCGGCATGGTCAGGCGTCGGCAGCCTCCGGGGGTGCCTCCGAGATCTGGCGCAGGGTGGCGACCATCGAGCACTCGGGCCAGTACTTCGCGTGCAGGTCGGCGAACTCCTGCTGTCCGGCGATGGCGTCCTCCAAGGTGTCGAACTGCATGATGGCGAACCCGCCGACGACCTCCTTGGCCTCCGCGTACGGGCCGTCCACGCGCGTGGTCTCGCCCTGACGAACCACGAAGTTCACGGCGTCCTCGGTGCCGTATAGGCCGCCGCCGTCGAGGAAGACGCCCTTGGCGGCCTGCTCGCCGATGTAGGTGTCCATCGCATCCATCAGCGCCTGCGGCGGCGCGCCGGATCCTTCTTCCATCTTCACGAATCCCATGAAACGGGGCATGTCGTTCAGTCCTTCCGATTGGGGGGTTGGCGCTCTGTCGCACGTACGTCGAACAACGGGCAAGCTCTTCGACATCGACTCCCGACGTTGTCACAGAAAGTGGGAGCCTGCGGGTCGGCAGGCTCCTCGTTCGGAAGGACGCGCGCAACCCCGACAGCGCTCGTGTCGTCGACAGATCGCTCGTGTCGTCTGCGAGATGCTGTGGTCACCAGGACACGCCGGTGTCACACCGAGCTCGCGAGGATGCGATGGCCGACGCGGCCCACACCTACACGCAGACCCGCCGATGCCTGAACGGCCTGGCCGAGCCGGAGCTCGCCGGCCCACGGTTCCGCGAGACCGGCGACCTGCGGCTGCGGGTGCGCCCTGATGGGAGACTTCTGGAACGCCCCCTTCGGCGCCGCCCGCCTCGTCGAGGAGCTCACCGACGTCGCGGGCGTCACCGACCTCGCGGGGGTCACCGCCTTCTCTAGGGAAGGCGCCGCGCTCGCCGCCCGACCGCGCGGATGAACAGCCGACTGTGTGGCGCGGTGACCGCAGCAGCCCAGGTGGTCACGCAGCACGCGAGATCACGTCGAGGACGCGGGCGCGGCGACCAGCAGGACGCGTCGGTGGATGGCCGAGGCGACTTGCCCCCTTTCCGCCCGCGTGACAGGGCCGTTATGCGAGACCCATTTGGCTGCCGGGGCCGGCAGCCCTCAGGCGTGCAGGGTTCCCTGGGGCAGGTCAGCCTGCGGGGTCAGGACGAACTGCTCGTGGGGGAAGTACTTCTGCAGCCTGACGTCAGCGGCCCGAGCGTGACCCTCCATCCCCTCGACGCGTGAGATCCGGGCGACGACCTGGCCGATGTCCCGGCTTGCTTCGCGGGTCATGTTCTCGAAGGTCAGCGTCTTGATGAACTTGCCCACCCACAAGCCACCCGTGTACTTGGCGGCCTCCTTGGTGGGCAGGATGTGGTTCGGGCCAGCGGACTTGTCGCCGTAGGAGACCGCGGTCTCCTCGCCGAGGAAGAGGGTGCCGTAGTTGCGTAGGGAGTCGTGCCACCAGTCCAGGTCCGCAGCGTGCACCTCGACGTGCTCGGAGGCGATCTCGTCGGAGACCTGTGCGGCTTCCTCCCGGTTGTCGCACAGGATGACCTCGCCGCAGTCCCGCCAGGCGGTGGCTGCTGCGGTAGCGGTCGGCAGCGGGTCGATCGCCGCGGGCATCAACTCAAGGACCGCCTCAGCCACACGACGAGAGGTGGTGACGAGAACGGTCGGCGAGTCGGGGCCGTGCTCGGCCTGGCTCGCGAGGTCCACTGCCACCAGCCACGGATCGGCGGTGTCGTCCGCGATGATCAGGGCCTCGGTCGGGCCGGCGAAGACATCGATGCCGACTCGGCCGAACAGGAGACGCTTGGCCTCTGCGACGAAGCGGTTCCCGGGCCCGGCGAGCACGTCGGCCGGCTTTCCGGTGTACAGCCCGAACGCCATTGCCGCGATGGCCTGGACGCCGCCGAGCGCGAGGATCACATCGGCACCTGCGTGGGCCATGGCGTACAGGGAGGCCGGGTGGATCCCACCCTCGCCGCGCGGCGGGGAGCAGGCGACGACGAACGGCACGCCTGCCGCCTTGGCCGTGCCGATGCTCATGGCGGCCGAGGCAGCGTGCGAGTAGCGGCCACCTGGCACGTAGCACCCAGCAACGCCGACGGGGATGTGTCGGTGTCCTGCGACCAGGCCCGGGCTGAGCTCGAGCTCCAGGTCGTGGAGGGTGCCCCGCTGAGCGAGCGCGAAGCCGCGGACCTGCGACAGGGCGAAGTCGATGTCCTCGCGAGTCTGTTCCGACAGCTGGCGTCCCGCCAGCTCGATCTGCTCGGCGCTGACGACAAAGGACTCCGGCGACCACCCGTCGAGCTGCTGGGAGTACCTGGCCACGACGTCCTCGCCGCCCGCCTCGATCTCCTTGAGCATGCCCGCGACGAGCGCGGTGGTCTCCTCGTCCTCGCTGACGGCCTTGGGGCTCGCCTTCTTCAGGTACGTGATGGTCATGATGTGCTCCCGAGTTCGTCAGAGGGTAGGGGGTTGAGGGCCTGCGGCTCGGCCGCACGGGTCAGGGCGTACGCGATGATCGCGACGATGTCGTCACACCGATCCAGGGGGAGCGCGACGGGGATCCGGATGTCCAGCAGGGTCGACAGCACGTGGTCGGTTCCCGTCAGGTCGGCCGACCGCGCGTATCGCCACGAGCGATAGGTGCTCGTGAAGCCGAGGGGCTGCGGCGCACCGAACCACTTGACATGGACGCCGAGCTCATCCGTCGTCGCGCAGAAACGTGAGATCTGTTCTGGCGTCAGCTGTTCGGCGAAGAACTGGAGGGAGCTGCCGACGAACTCCTCCTCTGGAGGGCGTCGAGTGAGGCGCAGCCCCGGCAGTCGTGACAGGCCCTCACTCAGGCGGTCGTACCTGGCATTCCACTGCTCGATGCGCGCCGGCAGCGTGCGCAGCTGGGGCCGCAACACGGCTGCGGCGAGGCTGGTGAGCCGCATGCTGTGGTTGGGCTCGAGCGGAGCCAAGGCGTCGAAGCGGTCCAGCTCTGGCCGGCTCGTGTGCTGTCCGAAGAGCATGTAGCTCCCGGACGCGAGGATGGCCCGTGCAGCGGTGTCGGCATCATCGGTGACGAGCACCCCCCCTTCACCGGAGTTCAGGTGCTTGTAGGTCTGGGTGCTGAAGCAGGCGACGTCACCGAAGGTTCCGGTCGGCTGCCCATCCCAACGCGCGCCCAAGGAGTGTGCGCAGTCCTCCACCAGGCGCAGGCCGTATTCGCGGCAGATGCGCGAGACGGCCTCGAGATCAGCCACGTGACCGCGCATGTGGGAGAGGAGCAGGACGCTGCCCGGGTGCGCCTCGGCCTGACGCCGAAGGTCGGCGAGATCGATGGTCAGGTCAGGGGTGGTCTCTACGAGGACCGCCTTGGCACCGACGTGCTGGATCGCACCCGGCACCGGCGCCAAGGTCCAGCTGTTGAGCAGCACCGGGTCCCCGACCCGAACTCCCAGGCAGTGCAGGGCGAGGTACAGCGCCGCGCCGCAGGAGTTGACTCCCAACGCATAACGCCTTCCCACGAAGTGGGCGAACTCGCTCTCCCACAGGGCCGCCTCCGACTCGGATCCGCTGACTTCGCCATAACGGAACAGCTGACCGCTGCGGAGCAGCTCACTGGCCCGGGCGACGCCCTCTTCCGGGATGGGGTCAGGAGTCGCGAGGTCGACGTCCAGACGAGCAGGACGGTGGCCCGGCGGGTGGTCTGCTCTAAAGCTCTCGCTCACTGCGTGTGGCCCGTCTGGGTGCCGAGGTCGGACAGCTTGGTGCCCGGAGCAAGGACAGGCAGGTTGATGTCGACGCACTCCGGGTACTTGATGCCGGCGCCAGTGTTGAGCACCACCACACGGTCCGTCGGCGCGATCCACCCTTCGTCAGCGAGCTGCCGGGTCGCGACCAGCGCGGCGGCGCCCTCGGGGCAGATGAACAGTCCCTCCTTCTCGCCCAGGGAGCGCAGCTCGGTCAGCACGTCCTCATCGGCGACGGCGACGGCTCGGCCCTTGGACGTGTAGAGGACGTCGAGGACGATGAAGTCGCCCAACGCCTTAGGCACGTTGATCCCGAAGGCGAGGGTCTCGGAGTTGGGCCAGAAGGTGCTTTCAGGTGCGTTCTGGTCGAAGGCCGCGACGATCGGGGCGCAGCCGGTCGACTGCACGGCCACGAAACGGGGCATGGCGCCCTCGACCCACCCGAGTTCGAGGAGCTCCGTGATGGCCTTGTGGATCCCGATGAGGCCGACCCCGCCGCCGGTGGGGTACACGACCACGTCGGGCAACGTCCAGCCGAGCTGTTCGACGATCTCCAAGCCCATCGTCTTCTTGCCCTCGATGCGGTACGGCTCCTTGAGCGTGGCCACGTCCACCCAGTCTCCGTCAGCCACTGCGGCCGCGACCATCGCGCCGGCGTCGCTGATCACCCCGTCGACCAGGTGTACCTGTGCGCCGGCGTTGAGGCACTCCGCCCGGGTGATGTGGGGGGCATCCTCGGGCATGACGATCAGCGCCTCGATCCCTGCCCGTGCGCTGTAGGACGCCCAAGCGGCGCCGGCATTGCCGTTGGTCGGCATCGCGATCTTGGTGATGCCGAGCTCGCGGGCTCGAGAGACGCCCACCGCCGCGCCCCGCGCCTTGAAGGTGCTCGTCGGCGTGGCGCTCTCGTCCTTGATCCAGAGCTCGTCGAGCCCGAGGTCCGCGGCGTAGCGATCCATCCGCAGCAGCGGCGTGACGACCTCACCCAGGTGCAGCTCCTCCTTGGCGCCCGAGGACGGCAGCAGCTCGTGGTAGCGCCACAGCTCCCAGGCTCGGTCGGCCAGATCGTCACGACTCACCTGCGACTTCAGTGCGGGCAGGTCGTAGCGCACCAGGAGCGGGGAGGAGCACTCAGTGCACAGACCCTGAGCGACGGTGGCATCGTGCCGTCGGCCGCAGCGGGCGCACTCCAGGTGGGACAGGTAGCTGTATGGCGTCATGGGAGTTCCTCGACTGTCGTGGTCAGGTGGTGGGGGCGGCCGTGGCGCCGTGGATGGCATCACGGACCTCATCGGTCAGGGACACGAACGCCGGCAGGGCCCGGATGTCAGACGGGTCGATGGGCTGACCCGGCTCGGAGAACAYGGCCGGCCGGTCCAGGACGATGCGTCCAGGGCGCGGGCTCATCACCATCACCCTGGAGCCGAGGAAGACGGCCTCGTCGACGCTGTGCGTGATGAAGACGATCGTCTTGCCGGTGGCACGCCAGATCTCGAGGAGCTCGTTCTGGAGTCGCTCCCGGGTGAGTGCGTCGAGGGCCCCGAACGGCTCATCCATGAGGATGATGTGGGGATCGTTGGTGAGGACTCGGGCGATCTGGCACCTCTGCTGCATGCCGCCGGAGAGCTCGTACGGGCGACGCGACGCGAAGTCGGTCAGGCCCACCAGGGCGAGGTACTTCTCTGCGTCCGCCCGACGCTGCTCGCCATCCACACCGCGCAGCTTGGGTCCTAGCTCGACGTTCTCGCGAACGGTGAGCCACGGAAACAGGGTGGGCTGCTGGAACACCACACCCCGGTCCGCGCCCGGCTTGGTGACGGGCTTCCCGTCGACGGTGATGGAGCCCTCGGCTGGCGACATGAAGCCTGCCATGAGGCGCAGCAGGGTGGTCTTGCCGCAGCCCGAAGGACCGGCGAGACAGAGGAACTCCCCAGAGCCGATCCGAAAGTCGATGTCGGCCAGCGCGTGGACCGTGTCACCCTTGCTGACGTAGTAATGGCTGAGCTGGTTCACCGACACGGTGCGGTCGTTACTCACGGCCCCTACCCCTTCGCGGAAGCAGCAGGACCGGGGTCGACTGCGTCGAGGTAGGACTGCTCCGGACTGACGCCCTTGACCGAGCCCTGGCTGAGCAGGAACTTGGCGGTCACGGACAGGTCCTTGCCCAGCTTGCCGTCGAGCCACTTGTTGCTTGCCTGCTCACTCGCCGGCAGGTACAGGTAGCCGCTCAGCTGGTCACCGACCTCTTTGGGGGAGACCCCCATCTGGATGGCGATGGCCTCTGAGGCCTTGCTTGGCTCCTTGAGGATCTGGCCCACGGCATAGTCCTCAGCCTTGGCCCACTGCTTCATGAAGGCCGGGTTCTTGGAGACGAAGTCGGCGGTGGCAGCCGACAGGTCGTACGTCGGCTTCCCGGCCTTGGCGGTGTCAGCGCTGGAGTAGATGCGCTTTCCGGTCTTCTCAAGCTGGCTGAGCACGGGATTCCACACCCATGCGGCGTCGATCTGCTTGCCGCTCCAGGCTGCCAGCATCGCGTCGGGTGCCAGGTTGACCAGCTTCACGTCCTGTCCGGGCTTCAGCCCGGCGCCGTCCAAGGCCTGCAGGAGCGAGAAGTGGGAGGTCGAGCTGAACGGGACGGCGACCGTCTTGCCCTTGAGGCCGGCGAGGCTGGTGATGGACGGGTCGCGAGCGACCAGCGACTCGGCGTCGCCGATGACCTCCTGGATCCAGACCACCTTGATGGGCATCTGCAAGGGTTGGGACAGGGCGATGGTCGTCGGTGAGGACCCGAGCATGCCGATGTCGATGCTCTTGGCCCCGAAGGCCTGGATGACGTCGGCGCCGGAGGAGAACTGAGCCCAGGTGATCTTCGCGTTGGGCATGCAGGTCTCGAGCAGCTTCATGTCCTTGACCACCAGGTCGCCGGTCGGGCTGGCCTGCCAACCCAGCTTCACCGGGACCTTGACCGAGGTGTCCGGCGTCCATGGGCAGGCACTCTTCGGGGCGCCGACTGCAGAGGAGTCCCGCCCTCCTTGTACGCAACCGCTGAGCGAGAAGGCCACAACGATGGCGGCGCCTGTGGCAGCCGTACGGACACGCGACGAACTGTTCATGGTGGATCTCCATCTGGGAGGTGAGGGCAAAGAGAGCGGTGTTCCAAGCGGTCAGTCAGGCCTTGCCGCGCCACGGCACAAGGGTTTTTTCGATGAACTTCAGGACGCCGTCGAGCACGACTGCGGCGATGCCGATGACGATGATGCAGGCGACCGTCAGGGGGGTGTTGAGCTCGGTTCCCGACAGGTAGGCGAGGCCACCGATGCCCGGGATGCCGTTGTTCAGCTCCGCGGCGACCACGCAGGTCCATGCGAAACCCGTGGCGACTCGGATTCCTGTCATGACCTCCGGAAGAGTGGACGGCACCATGACGTGGACGATCGACTGCGTCTTCGAGGCACCCAGGCTCAAGACGGCGTTGATCTGGTCTTCCCGGACCCCACGGACCCCACTGATGGTGGCCATCGCGATGGGTGGGAAGGCCGCCAGGAACAGCAGCCAGATCTTGGACGTGTCGCCGATCCCGAACCACACGATCAGAAGACCGATGTACCCCAGGGGAGGTAGTGACCGCAGGAAGTGCAGGTACGGCTCGACGACCACGCCGATCCACCGGACGGTGGACATCA
This sequence comes from Pedococcus sp. P2_A3, assembly GCF_056405035.1. Lineage (NCBI taxonomy): Bacteria > Bacillati > Actinomycetota > Actinomycetes > Micrococcales > Intrasporangiaceae > Pedococcus > Pedococcus sp. P2_A3. The sequence goes on from NZ_JBFUCW010000023.1 coordinate 55,188, forward strand.
GCAGACCCACCGGGATTCCGACGATGATCGCGGCCCCGACACCGACGCCGATGCGCTGCAGGCTTGCCACCAGGTGTTCCCACAGGTAGTAGTTCTGCTCCCCCCGCACGACCCGGTCGACGCCCTCGGCAATGGGGTGATCGGTATTCGCTCTGACAAATGCAGACCAGACGGCCGAAGGCGGCGGGAGGTAGAGCGGCTTGACGAGCTCCAGGGCGGTGATCGCGAACCACAGCCCGAGGAACAGCACGAGGGTGAACAGCCTCATCCCCCACCGTCGCGAGGCTGGTGAGAGACCGGACCACGGTCGCACCCCGGGCGCCGGCGTCCGACTGCCCTCCGTGGGCTGACTGCGTGAGAGCTCAGAGGTCGCGGACATGCGATTCAACGCTTTCGTTGGAGGTGGTAGGAGCCGTCCAGTGCGAGAGGCCCACATCGGACAGGAGCTTTCGCATCCGGTGGTCGAGCTCGGGATCGCCCGCCGTGGCAGCCGCGAGGTTCGCCACGACGGAGGCGAGGTGCTCAAGGCATCCAGCCCGCGCCCCCGCAGGATCACCGTCATGGATCGCCTTGTACACAGCCTCGTGGTGGTCGGTCCACCGGTGCGGGAGATCAACAGACGCCCATGCTTGGGTGCGCGCTGTGGTGAGCATCGGGTCGAGCGACATCTCGACCAGACGGGTCGCGGCGTCGCGAAGCACGGTGTTGCGGCAGGCGGCAAGCAGCGAGCGGTGCACCAGGATGTCCGTCGATGCGTGCAGCCCAGGCTCGTCCACAGCCGCATGCATGCCGTCGATGAGCCGGCGAGCACTCTTCAAGGCGGCCCGGTCCGGGTCCTCCGCGGCCGAAGCCAGCGCGTAGGGCTCCAGCACGAGCCGGGTCTCGAGCAGGTCCACCGCCTCACGCAGGCTCTGGAGTGGCAGCCGGTGCTCCTCGGAGGTGGCTGCCATGTCGGCGTTCACGACGACGGTGCCGAACCCGCGGCGTGACTCCACGTGCCCTGCGAACTGAAGGGCCGCAAGGGCCTCGCGCACGGATGGGCGGCTCACGCCGAAGTCCCGCGCCAGGTCGGCCTCAGTGGGAAGGCGGCTGCCCACTGGCAGCTCGCCGGCCTTGATCCGGGACAGGATCTGCTCGGCAATCGAGGCACTGACCTGAGGGGCGCGCGCCACCGGCCCGAAGGAAGAGCTCCCTGGATTCGCCATACGCCGATCATGGGGGTTGTTTGGTTGCCTGTCAACCTTACAGACAGGCAACCCGCGTAAGACGTCACAGCGATCCAGTCGCGACTTGAAGGCCAAGGCTGGTGAGGCTCACCGCGACCCAGAGGGCTCCCCCGAGCAGCAAGGGCCGAGGTCCGGCGGCCCGCATCTCGACGGGGCGGATCGTCAGTCCGATGCCCGAAAGGGCGACCGTGATCAGGAAGGTGCCGAGAGTCGACAAGGCGGGGTGCCAGCCTTTCGGGACCCAGCCGATGGTGTTCAGAGCGGCAGCGGCGACGAAGCCGATCAGGAACAGCGGCACGAGGCGGCTCCATGGCAATGACCCGGTCCGCCAGCGTCGACCACCAGTCAACCGCTCGCCGACCTTCCGCTGACCCCTCTGCTCCCGACGGGAGACGAGAAGCGCGAGTGTCATGACGATCGGAATGATCATCAGGGAGCGGGTGAGCTTCACCACCACCGCAGTGGGACCTGCATCGTCACCGAAGCTCACGGCCGAGGCAACCACGGACGACATGTCGTTCACCGCGGTCCCGCTCCACAGCCCGAACGAGGCTCCAGTCATGCCGAGCAGGTGTCCGATCGGCGGAAACAGCAACACTGCTGCGATGTTGAAGAGGAAGATCGTCCCGATCGCGTAGCCCACATCCGCCTGCTTGGGCTTGAGCACCGCCGTCGCTGCGGCTATCGCCGAGGCTCCGCAGATGCCCGTACCGATACCGATGAGGGTGCGCGTGTCACGAGCGACGCCGAGCCACCCACCGACGATCCGCGCACCCACCAGGGACACCACGAGGGAGCCCACCATCACGGGCAGCGACCGGACGCCGACGTGCAGCACCATGGACAGGGACAGTCCGGTGCCCAGCACCACGATCGAGCACTGCAGGACTGGTCGCGCGGCGAAGGCCACCCCTGGCGACCACCGAGCACCGCGCAGTGAGGGAACCACTGCGGCGACGCCGATTCCCAGGAGTATGCCGATGACCGGGCCTCCGATGGTGGGGGCCAGCAGACCGAGCACCGTGGCGACCGCTGCGACAACGACCGTGAGTCCCAGACCCGGCAGGACACCCACGACCCTGTGGGCCGGGCGGGTCGGCGGACCTGCATGAATCGTGGGGACCGACGGCTCCGTTGTCATGGTCCAAGGCTCGCCGTGCATGACGCACGTGGGTAGCCCACGATCGCCATAGCGATATATCCTCCGGATATGCGCTCGTGGCCGGACCTGACCGCACTGGAGTTGTTGGTCGCGATCGCCGACCATGGCAGCCTCAGCGCCGCTGCCCGTGCCGTACGGGTGGCGCAACCCAACGCCAGCAGGTCGATCGCACGACTCGAACGACATTTCGAGCTGCCGTTGGTGCACCGGGCCACCACCGGCGCGACGTTGACGCCCGCGGGCTTGCTCGTCGTTCAGTGGGCGCGGGAGGTCTTGGTGGCTGCGAGCACGTTGGCGGACGGCGCAGTGGGCCTGCGCCAGCAAGGGGGGGCCACGATCACGGTCGCGGCCAGCCAGACCGTGGCCGAGCACCTCCTTCCCCTGTGGCTCTCCACCCTGCGCCAGAACCAGCGGGACGCCTCGGTCGTGGTGCACGTGCACAACACCGCGGAGGTCATTGAAGACGTCCTCCATGGGCGATGCGCGGTCGGCTTCACCGAGTCCCCTGCCACTCCCCGCGGGGTCCATCACCTCCAAGTGGGTGCAGACGAGCTCGTCCTCGTGGTCGCGCGCAGTCATCCTTGGGCCCGGCGACGCCGGCCGGTCAGCGCAGAAGAACTCGCCAGCACAGCGCTGGTCACGCGCGAACGTGGCTCCGGAACGCGCACGGCCCTCGACGAGGCGCTGTCCCCGGCGGGCCCGATAGTGCCAGTGCTGGAGATGCCCAGCAATGCCGCGGTGCGTGTCAGTGTTGCCGCTGGCACCGCACCCGCGGTGTTGAGTCGGCTCGCCGTGGCAGAGTCGGTTGCGGCAGGGACGATGCGAATCGTGCCCTTGGCGGATCTCGACCTACATCGACCCCTGCGTGCGATCTGGGCCGGGCCGCGTCGCTTGGACGGCGTCGCTGCCGACCTCGTCGCCATCGCCGGACGCAGCTTCCGGGATGCTCAGAGAAGCCCGGAGACCGGGCCGCGTCGCTGAGCGCGCTAACGCGCCCGCGTCGCTGACCACCTGCCAAAGACGGATCGGTAGCTCACGCCGGACCCGCGATCACGTCGCGGACGCGGACGCGGCGGCCGGTGATCAGCAGTCCCCTGCGGTAGATCGCAGAGGCGAGCCAGATCACGCCCCCGGCCGTGAGGATCGCCAGGGCCATCGAGACCACGAGCAGGTAACCACTGGCCTCCCCCGAAGCCCACAGGAAGGGCATCCCGATGGGCGACGTCAGCGGGAACACCGCGATGAAGCGGCTCCAGCCACTGGTGGGGTCCTCGGTGGTCACCAGGATCGACGCCACATAGGCGGCCGCCATGACCATGACGATGGGCATCACGGCGCTGCTCACCTCGGTGACCTTGTTGACGAGGGCGCCGCACGCGGCATACAGGAAGGCGTAGAGCGCGAAGCCGATCACGAACCAGGCCACTCCGAGGGTGATGTCGCCCGCAGCGACGGGAGGCAGCCTGCTGTCGTCGCGGACCTGAACGGCGACCAGGACGGGCGTCGCGAGGACCAGGAGCTCGGCCAGCGTCACCGTGCCCACCGCGAGGACGGTCCCCGTCAGGATCTGGCTGGGGCGCAGGACCACGAGCAGCACCTCCGAGATGCGGCTCGCCTTCTCCTGTGCGACGGCGGAGGCGATTGCGCTCCCTCCGAACAGCAGCGCCATGTAGAGCGCGACGCCCACCGCGAAGCCCACGCCCGCCCGCGTCTCGTCGGTCGCGGGCGAGACCGTGACCTGGGTGGGCGGCTGGATGGACTGCAGGTCGGCCACCTGCTGCGCGGTGAGTCCCGCGCGGGCCAGCTTGTCCGCCACCTCGATGCTGACGACCGCCTGCGCCACGACCACCGGGAACGTGCCGGCACCATCCGCCGCTGCGTAGAGCGTGTGGTCGGCCAGCCCGACCGTTGCATCGCCGACCTTGACTGCAGCTCTCACCTCGTCGGGGCCACTCCGGGCCAGGTACTCGATCGTGAAGTCACCCTTGCGCTGTGCGGCATCCAGGGCAGCGACCATGTTCGCCGGTGCGCTGCCGACCGTGGCCAGCGTGTACGTGGGGGTACTGCCCACCAGCAGCTGAGGGAGGGTCACTGCGGCCACGGACAGGAGCAGCAGCACCGCCATGACGACCTTGAAGGTCTTCGAGCGCACGTTCTCGACCAGGCCTCGCTTCCAGACGAGACGCGTGCCCGACCACCAGGCGCCCATCACGGCACCTGCTCCCGGTCCGACTGGGCGGCCTCGAGGAAGAGCTCTGACAACGTGGGCAGGTCGAGGCCGAAGTCCGTGACACGGCTGACGCGCCGGGCCGCGTCGAGCACGTCGAGCGGATCGGTACCGGGCTCGACACCGAGGCGCAGCTCATCGGCCGAGACGCTCACCAAGCGCACGTCGGGGAAGGCCTGCAGCCACGTTCGGTCAGGCGACTCCAGGTGGAGCCTGAGCTCGCGGCGTCCGGAGGACGCGCGGAGCGTGGACACCTCGCCCTGGAGCACGAGGCGACCACGATCGACCATGGCGATGTCCTCGCACAGGTCCTGCACAAGGTCGAGCTGGTGGCTCGAGAACAACACGATGCACCCAGCGGCCGTCCGTTGGCGAAGGCTCTGCGAAAGGCGTGCCACCGCAACGGGGTCGAGGCCGGCGAAGGGCTCGTCGAGCACGATGACCTCAGGGTCGTGGACGAGGGCGGTGGCCAGCTGCAGCCGCTGCTGCAGTCCACCGGACAGCTTGTCGGTGCGGTCGTCCCAGCGGGCCGCCAGGTCGAGCTCCTCGAGCAGGAGCCTGGCCCTCCGCTCCGCGTCGAGTCGCGAGAGGCCGTGGAGGCGCGCGAAGAAGACGGCCTGTTCCCCGACCTTCATGGCCGGGTAGAGACCGCGCTCCTGCGGCATGTAGCCCCACGAGTGACGAGCACTCCCGGTGAGGGGTTCGCCACGCATCCGGACCTCGCCGTGCTGTGGCTGGAGCACCCCCAACAGGATGCGGATCAGCGTCGTCTTGCCGGCGCCGTTGGGCCCGAGCAGGCCGGTCATCACCCCGGGGACGACGCCGAAGGAGACGTGGTCGAGCGCGAGACGGTCGCCGAAGGCGTGGCTGACCTCGCGCACCTCGAGGTCGCGCCCCGGTCGTGGGGAGACCGCGACCGTGTGCCCGGCCCTCGCGGACCGAGCAGGTCGAGCGGCGTGAATGGCCATCGTTCCTCCATCTCGGCCCACTCTGGTCGCTCGACGCTGTCGCGATGAGGGCCGAAGGTCCCGTCGGGGAGTTCCGGGGACATGACTCCTTCGTGACATCGGAGCGGCTGAGGACAGCCCGCCGCGTGGGGTACCCGGTGGACGAGCTCCCCGCTGACGACGGGACCAAGGGCCCTGCCCTGCTCTCCCCGGGCGTGAGACAAAGGAGGTGTCGCAGCCCGCAAGGGCAGCGGCGCCGAGGAGAGCAGGATCCACTCCAGGTCCCGACGGGCTCACGCCCAGAGGGAGCGCCCTCGACGAAGGGCGCAGTGGCAGGGGCCCTCACCGGCTGTGCGTGGCGACGTCGGCTGCGCAGACGAGACCCCGGACGATTCTCAAGATGGTCCGGGGCCTTCGCCGTGCCAGGGTGTGGCGCCGGTGGACGTCGAGGACCGCGGGGCAGGGCAGCGCCCGTCTCGTCGAGGAGCCACCTCCCCACTCTCGTCGTGGAGCCACCTCCCCACGCAACTGGTCCCGGTGGGCGCGCCGGGGTGTGCCGGACGGCGAAGTGGGGTAGTCCTTCTCCATGCATTCAGGGTGGAAGGGTCAACGATGAGGTCCTGGCGCACGTCCGAGGCCGGCGGTCTCGCCAGGCTCTTCGCGTGGCTCGTGGTCACGTTCCGCTGGTTCCTGGTGGCGGGGTGGGCCGTGCTTCTGGTCGGGGCGGCGTTCTGGCTTCCAGCCAACTCCTCGAACGCTGACCTCGGCGGCTTCGCCCCACCCGACAGCCGCGCCATCGCGACGGAGACGGCGTCCGCCAAGGCGTTCGGCTTCCCCGTCCTCTCCCGCACCATGCTGGTCCAGCGGGACGCGAACGGCCTCTCGCAGGCAGCCCAGCAGCGGGCTGTCGAGCGCGCGGTGGGCGTGGCCAAGCACACCATCGGCGACGTCGGGCCCATCGTGGCGGTCGTCCCGATCGCCAACACCCAGAACGCACTTCCCTCCGCGTCGGAGAAGGACACGACGGCCCTGAGCTACGTCTTCACCAAACCGGGCACCACCTTCGCCGACGAGGTCGGCGCCGCGAAGACGTTCGCTCGTCAGCACGTGAACCAGCCCGACGACCACTTCGTGGGCGTCACGGGCACGGTCCCCGCGCAGCTCGAGCAGTCCAAGATCCTGTACGGGCACCTCCTGCTGCTCGAGTGCGCCACGCTCGTGGCGGTCATCGGGATCGTCGCGCTCAAGTTCCGGTCGGTGGTGGCACCGCTGGTCGCCCTGGTGACCGCCGCGGCCTCGTACTTCCTGGCCGTCCGGGTCACCAACTACGCCGGGGGGTTCCTGGCGAGCGGCGCGCCCGAGGAGCTCAAACCACTCGTGCTCGCCCTGGTGCTGGGCATCGTCACCGACTACGCCATCTTCTACCTCTCCAGCATGCGCAGCGGACTCGAGAGCGGTCTGGACAGGGTGGCAGCGGCCAAGGCCTCGGCCGCGCAGACCGGCCGGATCGTGCTGGTCGCCGGGATCGCGGTCGCGGCTGGCAGCGCGTCGATGCTCGTGGCGAAGTCCGGCTTCTTCCGCGCCTTCGGGCCGGTCCTCTCGCTGTCCGTGCTGTCCGCCGTGGTCGTCTCCCTGACCCTGCTGCCGGCCCTGATGGCCATCTTCGGTCGCGCGCTCTTCTGGCCCACGAAGCCCCGTCGCAGGGGCACCTCCCCCGTGGCCAAGGTGGCCGCTCGGGTCCTCACGGTGAGGGTGGTGGCGCTCGTCCTCGGAGGCGCCTGCGTGGTCGGGCTCGCGGCGCTCTCGGCCGACGCGGGGCGCCTGCGGCTGGGGGTGTCCTTCGTCGCCTCCCTCCCCGCTGACAGCGCTCCGCACCGCGCTGCGCAGGCGGCGGCGTCGGGTTTCGCGCCGGGCATCATCGGCCCCACCGAGGTGCTGCTCCAGGGCAGTGCCGTCGGCGCGGACCGGGAGAAGCTTGCCCGACTCGGCCAGGAGCTCGGGCAGCAGCCGGGGGTGGCCGGGGTGCTGAGCCCTGACGCGCTGCCCGACGAGGTGGTCCGCGGCGCCCTGGTGACCGACAAGGGAGACGCCGCCCGCTTCCTCGTCGTCCTCGACCACGACCCGTTGGGTCCCACTGCGATCAGCGACCTGAACCGGATCTCCGCGGCCATGCCCGGGTTGCTGCAGAAGGCAGGGCTGGACGGAGCCCGCTACGGCGTCGCGGGCGACACCGCCGTGGCCAGCGAGCTGGTGGCCGCGACGAACGCCGACCTCCGCCGCATCGGCGTCGCGGTGYTGGTGGTGAACCTGGTGCTGCTCATGGTGTTCCTGCGGGCGGTCGTGGCGCCGGTGCTGTTGCTCGGCTGCAGCGTGCTCGCCCTCGCCGCCTCCCTGGGCTGCCTCAGCCTGGTCTTCCAGGACCGGCTCGGTCACGACGGGGTGGCGTTCTACGTGCCCTTCGCCGCCTCGGTGCTCCTCCTGTCCCTGGGCTCGGACTACAACATCTACGGGGTGGGCCACGTCTGGACCAGGGCGAAGCACACCACCCTGCGCAAGGCCATCGCCGAGCGGGTGCCCGAGACCTCGGGCGCGATCACTGCCGCGGGCGTGACGCTCGCGGCGAGCTTCGCGATGCTGGCCATCGTGCCCCTCCGGCAGTTCCGTGAGCTGGCCTTCGTGATGGCGCTCGGCGTCCTCATCGACGCACTGGTCGTGCGTGCGGTCCTCGTCCCGGCGCTCCTGTCGCTGCTGGGCGGCTTCAGCGCCTGGCCGCGCAAGCTCGGAGGGTCCGAAGCCGACGCGGCGGGTTCGCGCGAGGAGGTCCCAGAGGGATCCACGCAGCCCGCCTGACGAGAGGTCCCCCGCGGGAGCACACTGGCCGCAGGGAGTCGTCGTCAGGAGGGCCGTCGTGACTGCATCGCCGTCGGAGCTACCACCGTCCGTCCCCGAGCTCGGGAGGGACGAGCCGGTCTGGGCCACTAGCGCACCAGACGGGGCCGGCCCATCGCACGAGATCCCGGCCGGAGTCCGAGCGCAGATCCTGGCCACCGAGCACTGGAGCCTGCTGGCCACCCGCAGCATGACGTGGTCGGAGGTGATGAGCCGGATCACGATCCACCTCACCGTGGCCTCGGCGTCCCTCGTGGTGCTGGCCCTGTTCGCCCAGGCATCCGGGTTCGACACCGCCTTCAAGGTGATGGCCATCGGGCTCGCGGCCGCCGTGCTCGTCATGGGGAGCCTGACCCAGGTCCGCGTGGTCAACGCCAGCGCAGACGACGCCTCCTGCATCCTGGGCATGAACCGTCTCCGTGCGGCCTACCTCGACCTCGACCCCAGTCTCGCGCCGTACTTCATCACCTCACCCCACGACGACCACCGTGGGCTCATGGTCACCTACCACATGGGGTGGCCCCGGTCGACGCTGAGCCATGTCGCCGGGAGCACCAGCATCTTCCTCACTGTCGTCAACGCCATCGTCGCCGGGACGCTCGGCGCGCTCGTGGCCGATGCGGTCGATGCGGCGTCGGCCGTGGTGGTGGTCACCGGTGTCGTGTGTGGCGTCGGTTACGTGGCAGGTCAGCTCGTGATCGGCCAGCGGTCGTTCGCCTCGATCCGCCAGGAGTCGCGCTTCCCCAGCCCCGGGGGCCACTGACCCGACGTCCCGTCCTGCGAGACGAGGATGGGTCGCCGTGGACGAGCCGCGGCGGCCCGTGGTCCACTGGTGCCATGTCTTCGACCACCGCGGTGACCGCCACGCACATGGCCTCCATGTGCTGCGGCGTCATGCGGTGTTGCTGCTGCGCCTGATCCCAGCCCGCACCAGCCGGCGCTCCATCTGAGCGAGCGCCCTACCGCACCGGAGACGAAGCCATGAGCACCACCCTTGCCAGCCACGCGGCATACCACCGCATCCACCTCGACCTGCACCTGACCCAGGGCTCTGTCTGTCACCGAATGTGTTGCCTCGCCTCGCATTCCGACATCCAGACCACCGAACAGGAGCAGTTCCATGACCGCCATCACCACCGCCGGGACCCCCGGCGTCAACCGTTTCACCCGTAGCCAGCTGCTGCGCACCGCGCGGCTCTTCGCCACCGACCCCGACCTCGACCGCCTGGTCGACCCCGCCGGCACCGAGCGGAGCTGGCAGCGCCTCGACGCGACCGAGCACCTCGAGATCTGGCTGATCAGCTGGCCGGTGGGCGCGAGCACCGGGTGGCACGACCACCTGCAGTCCGAGGGCGCCTTCCTCACCGCCAAGGGTGAGCTCGCCGAGCAGTCCTGGTCCGGGGGCACCGCACACGACCGCTACCTCTGGGAAGGCGAGGGTCGCAGCTTCGGGCCGCACCACGTGCACAACGTCACGAACCTCGGCGACGTGCCGGCCCTGTCGGTCCACGTGTACTCCCCCGCACTGCGCGGGATGACCCGCTACGCGTTGCTCGACGGCACGTTGAGGCAGACCGGGATCGAGCGGGCGGGAGAGCAGTGGTGACCGCCACGACGGTGCACTGGGAGACCCGGCTGTTCAGCGACCCGACGGCGACGACGCGGGCGCAGCCGATCGGCCGGGGCTGGGACGCCCCGACGTACGCCGGGATCGACGACCAGCTGAGCGACGCCCGCAGCCGCCTCGACCGGGTGAGCGCACGCGCCGCCTACCAGGAGGTCCTCTACGGCCGGGCCGTACTCGTGGACATCCGCCCGGCTGCCCAGAGGCTGGTCGAGGGCCAGGTCGCGCCGCACCTGGGAGCGCTCGTGGTGGAGCGCAACGTCCTCGAGTGGCGCTTCCACCCGCGACACGACGCGCGACACGACGTCGCGTCCTTCGACGCGCGGGTGCTCGTCCTCTGCCAAGAGGGTTTCACCTCGTCGTTGGCCGCGGATGCGTTGCTGCGCTTGGGGATCCACCGCGCAACCGACGTCGCCGGCGGGTTCCGCGCGTGGCGCGAGGCGGGCCTGCCGGTCGCCCAGTGACGGTGCGACACGGTGACGCGGTGACGCGGTGACGAGCGGAGGTATGCCGCGGGGCCTGCCCGCGGCATACCTCGCCTGAAAGGTGTGGCTCAGCCGCGCCGGCGGCGCAGGACCCCGAGCCCGATGAGGGCGACGGCCGCAGCGGCCAGCGCGGCGATGCGCTCGGTGCGCAGGTCACCGGACTCGGTGCGGGTCGCCTCGGTGAGCTTCGCCTTCGCCGACTCGACCTGACGACGGGCGATCTCCTGCGGGGCCGTGCGGGTGTGCAGCTCGTCGACGGTGCCTGCCAACCGCGCCCGGGCCGCGGCGATGTCGGCCTCGATCTGGTCGACGGACCGGCTGTCCCCCGACGAGCCGTTCCGGCTGGGGTTGTCGCTCATGCGGAGCTCCTCGGTAGGTCGAGCGGGGTCTGGGTCGGGCGAAGAGGGAGGTCGGGCCAACGGGGAGGTCGGGCGTCAGGCCAGCCCCAGGTCACGGCGGAGCTTGGCGACGTGTCCGGTGGCCTTGACGTTGTACCAGGCGTTCGAGACCTTGCCGGCCTCGTCGACCACGACGGTGCTGCGGATGACGCCCTCGACGGTCTTGCCGTAGAGCATCTTCTCCCCGAAGGCGCCGTAGGCGTCCATGACTGACCGGTCGGCGTCGGAGAGCAGCGTGATGGTCAGCCCGTCCTTCTCGCGGAACTTCGCGAGCTTCTCCGGCTTGTCGGGCGAGATCCCGAGGACCTCGTAGCCCTCCTGGTGCAGGGTGTTGATGTTGTCGCTGAAGTCGCAGGCCTGCGTGGTGCACCCGGGGGTCATGGCGGCCGGGTAGAAGTAGACGATCACCTTGCGGCCGCGCAGGTCGGACAGCGAGACCTCGCCGCCCTTGTCATCGGGAAGGGTGAAGTCGGGGGCGGTGTCACCTGCGGTCAGTCGCTCGGCCACTGCTGTGTGCTCCTCGTCGTCCGGATAGTGTTATTGCGAGTGAGTTGCAATAACGTGGCTGTCACCAGCGGCTCCCAACCTATCCCAGCCCGACGGCGAACACCTCAGGACCGACCTGCGGACCAGACCCACCCCAAGGAGCAACCCGTGCACGTGCCCGATGGCTTCCTCGACGCCCCCACGTCGGTGGGCACCGCCGTCGTCGCCGCCGCCGGGGTGGCCCTGGCCCTGCGCGGGGCTCGCCGTGAGCTCGACGACCGCACCGCCCCCCTCGCGGGGCTGGTCGCGCTCTTCATCTTCTGCACCCAGATGCTCAACTTCCCGATCGCGGCAGGCACCTCCGGTCATCTGCTCGGCGGGGCGCTGGCCGCCGTGCTGGTCGGCCCGTGCACGGCCACCTTGTCGATCACGGTGGTCCTGCTCGTCCAGGCGACCCTGATGGCCGACGGTGGGATCACCGCGCTCGGCACCAACATCACGCTGATGGGCCTGGTCGGGGTGTGGGTGGGCTGGCTCGTCTTCGTCGTCCTGCGCCGGGTCCTGCCGTCGCGCCCGCTCATGGTGGTGCCAGCCGCAGCCGTGGCAGCCCTCCTCTCCGTGCCGACGGCCGCGTTCGCCTTCTCCGTGCTCTTCGAGCTGGGCGGCACGGTCGACGTGCCGTTCTCGACGGTGGCCACGGCGATGGTGGGCGTGCACAGCATCATCGGCCTCGGCGAGGCGGTCATCACCGGGCTGGCGGTCTTCAGCATCGTCGTGGTGCGACCCGACCTCGTCCACGGAGCCCGGCCCAGCCTCGAGCGCCGCACCCTGACGATCCGGGACGGGGTAGCGGCATGACCGCACCACGCCCGCGGGTCTCCACCAAGCGCCTCATGGTGGTGGGCGCCCTCGTGTGCTTCGTCCTGGCTGGCGTGGTGTCCTACTACGCCTCGAGCCACCCCGACGGGCTCATGGCCGTCGCGAGGGAGAAGGGCTTCGCCAGCTCCGCAGGACCGCACGCGAGCGACGGCTCTCCGTTCGCCGGCTACACCACCCGCGGCATCGGCGACGCGCGGATCTCCGGCGGTGTGGCCGGCATCGTCGGCGGTGCCCTCGTGTTCGTCATCGCCGGCGGCCTCTTCCTCGCCGTGCGGCGACGTGACCACGCCACGAGCGACGCGAAGGTCTGCGCCGCCCCCGCCGACGACCCCACCGAGCGGAGCGACGCCTGAGATGGGCGCAGGACACGGACACCACCTGCACTTCCACGGGCACTCCCCCGTCCACCGCCTGCCGGCGCACCTCAAGCTGCTCGCCCTCGTGGCGTTCGTCCTCACCGTCGTCCTGACGCCACGCACCGCCTTCGTCGCGTATGCCGTCTACCTCCTGCTCGTCCTCGTCGCCCAGCGCGCTTCGCGGGTGCCGTTCGGCTACTTCGCCAGGCGGATGGTGGTCGAGGCGCCGTTCGTGGTGTTCGCCCTGCTGATGCCGTTCGTCGCCACCGGGCCGCGAACCTCCCTGGGCCCGCTCCAGCTGTCCCAGCACGGCCTGCTCGGCGCGTGGGCCCTGTTGGCCAAGGGCACCCTCGGCGTGATGGCGTCGCTCGTACTGGCCACCACCACCGAGCCGCGGCACGTCGTCGCCGGCCTCGAGCGACTGCATCTGCCCAGCCAGCTCGTGCAGATCATGGGGTTCATGGTCCGCTACCTCGAGGTCGTGACCGGTGAGCTGGGGCGGATGAAGGTGGCCCGTGAGTCGCGCGGCTTCCAGGCCCGGTCGGTGCGTGCGTGGCCGGTGCTGGCGACAACGGCGGGAGCGCTGTTCATCCGCTCCTACGAGCGCGGCGAGCGCGTCCACCTGGCGATGCTCTCCCGGGGCTACACGGGGTCGCTGCCGGTGACCCACCCCGCCACGGCGACGGCCGCGCAGTGGCGCGTGGCCGGCCTGCTCCCGGCTGCGGCTCTGGCCACCTTGCTCGTGGTGGTGGTCCGGTGACCGCCCCTGTGCTCGACGTGCGCGGGTTGGCGTACGCCTACCCCGACGGGCACCAGGCCCTGTTCGGCGTGAATCTCCATGTGCACCAACGCGAACGCGTCGCCCTCCTCGGACCCAACGGCGCGGGCAAGACCACCCTGGTGCTGCACCTCAACGGCATCCTGACGGCCGGGGCGGGGTCGGTGTCTGTCTCCGGCCTCCCGGTGACCGAGCCCAACCTCATGGAGGTGCGCCGGCGCGTCGGCGTGGTGTTCCAGGACCCCGACGACCAGCTGTTCATGCCGTCGGTGCGCGCCGACGTGGAGTTCGGCCCGGCCAACCTCGGCCTGCGTGGGGCAGCGCTGGAGGCCCGCGTGGTCGCGGCCCTCGACCAGGTCGGGATGCTCGACTTCGTCGACCGGCCGCCGCACCACCTGTCGTTCGGCCAGCGGCGGCGGGTCGCGGTGGCCACGGTGCTCGCCATGGAACCCGAGATCCTCGTCCTCGACGAACCGTCCTCCAACCTCGACCCCGCCTCGCGGCGGGAGCTGGCCGACATCATCCGGTCGCTCGACGTCACGGTCCTCATGGTCACCCACGACCTCCCCTACGCCTACGAGCTCTGCCCCCGGTCGGTGGTGCTCTCCGACGGCGTCGTGGTGGCCGATGGCGCCACCCGTGACGTGCTCACCGACGACGCCCTGATGTCGGCACACCGGCTCGAGCTGCCCTTCGGCTTCGACCCGCGGACCATCCCGGCCTCCTAGCGGGGTCGGTCCTCCCACACCGCCTCGTCGGCGCCGTAGCGACGCCCCACCCACGCGAACTCCCGAGGCGCGTCGTCGAGCGTGAACGCCGGGCGAGCCTGCACCACCCGTCCGTATGCCGTGTCGGCACCAGCCGTCCACGGGCCGAGGTCGTCGACCGGGGCGGAAGGGCCGTCGAGGGCGTCGGTCTGCAGCAGCCAGTGGGCGGTGCGCGCCAGGTGGGCCTCCACCCGCCAGGTGCCTCCCTGCTCGGCGCGGCGGCGCAACGCGGAGAGGACTCCCGCTGCCAGCAGGTAGCCGGTCGCGTGGTCGAGCGCCTGAGCCGGAAGCGCCCCGGGCACCGTGCCATCGGGCGACTCGACCCAGGAGATCCCCGTGGCCGCCTGCACGATGCTGTCGAACCCGCGACGCGCACCCCACGGCCCGCTGGTGGTCCAGGCGCTGAGGCTGGCGCAGACCAGGTGGGGGTGCTGGGCGGCGAGGCGCTCGGCGTCCAGTCCGAAGCCGGTCAGCGCCCCCGGCCGGTAGCCGGTGACGAGGACGTCGGCGCTCGCCAGCAGCTCGTGGAGGCGGTGTCGGGCGTGCTCGTCCTGGAGGTCCACGAGGGTCGAGCGCTTGCCGGAGTCGGTGTCGAGGTGGATCGCGTCGAGCTCGGGCAGGTGTGGACTGTCCACCCGCAGCACGTCGCACCCGAGCTGGGCCAGCGCCCGCGTGGCGACGGGTCCCGCGAGGACCCGGGTGAGGTCGAGGACGCGTGGCCGCTCGGCGCGCGCGGTGGCAGGCGCCTCGCCCACTGACCGCACGGTGAGCACGTCGTGCCCCGCGACGGCCCGGGCCTGCTCTGACGCCATCCACTCGGTCAGCGTCCGCACCCGCACCGCGATCCCCTGGTCTGCGGTGACGAGGTCCTCGACCTCCTGGGCCGGCCGACCGGCGACCGCAGCCACGGCGTCGTCACGGGTGGCTCCCTCGGTCAGCCCCAGTGCTCGCAGCAGCCGCACCCGGTGGTGGGGGTAGTTGGCGTGGGTGCGGACCCAGCCGTCACTCGCCGCGAAAAAGCCTGACAGTGGGGCGAACCCGGGCACTCGGGCGCCGTCGATGGTCTGCACCTGGTCGTTCCGGAACGACACCGCCACCTGACGCGGGTCGACGTGCACCCGTTGCGCACCACGGAACGCCGCACCGGCCAGGCCAGCGGCCGCCACCGCGCCACAGGCCAGGGTGGTGACCGGGAGGGCGGACGGCAGGGAGCTGCCCGGCGCGAGCTCGAGGTGCGCCGCGGCATACCCCTCGTCGAGGCCCAGGGCCGGGAGCACCTCGCGCAGCAGGTGGTTCACAGGTCGACTCTAGGACCCRGGAGAACCGTCGTCCCGGCGGCCCATGACATTTGTCATGGGCCGCCCTCAGCCATTGGGCGGAGCCTTCGGGGGGACGCCCCACCCACGGTGTCACCAGGGGACCACGAGGCCCCACCCAACCATCACGGGAGCACACGATGACCCTACGAATCGGTCTCGCGACAGTCGTCGCGGGATGCCTCGGCCTCGCCGCCGGGGCACCTGCCCTGGCCGGCACCAGCGCACCGGTGTCCACCGGCACGTCACTGTCTGCACGAGCACCTGAGTCCGCATTCCACGCTGCCGGTGCGGGGTCCGCCTCCGCCGGCCCGGCGAGCTGCACGCGGCCCGCTCCCGACGGACGCGTCAGCACGACCATCCACTGCTACACCCCCGACCAGATCCGCGAGTTCTACGGGCTCGCACCGTTGACGGAGGCGACGACCGACGGCGCCGGGCAGACGATCGTTCTCGTCGACTCCTACGGCAGCCCCACCGCCGCGAACGATGTCGCCTTCTTCGCCAAGACCTTCCACGGTCCGGCACCCGACTTCGAGGCAGTCTTCCCCCTGGGCAAGGTGGACTACACGCACGCCACGGGCAACGGCAGTGGCACCGCCGGACCGACGTCGGCCGACAGCTGGGCGGGCGAGGCCAACCTCGACGTCCAGTGGGCCTACGCCATCGCCCCGAAGGCGCACATCGTGCTCGTGGCCACCCCGGTGGCGGAGACCCAGGGCGTGCAGGGCATGCCCAACTTCATGAACGTCATCGACTGGGCCATCGCGAAGTACCCGGCCGGCACCGTCTTCTCCATGTCGTTCGGGACCAGCGAGGAGGCCTTCGGCGGCGCCTCGGCGTCGAGCCAGTTCGCGAAGTTCGACCAGACCTTCCAGCGCGGGCTGGCCAAGCACGACACCTTCTTCGCCTCGTCGGGTGACGACGGGTCGCTCGGGGTGGGCCGCGCCCACCACCAGGGTGTGTTCGTCGACCACCCGTCCGTGAGCTACCCGAACTCCTCCCCGTACGTCACGTCCGTGGGCGGCACGCAGGTGCAGTCCGGCTGGACCTGGGCCCCGACCCAGGACAAGCCGTTCAACGACGACGGCAGCCGCAACCCCCTCTACTGGGCGTGGAACCAGGGCGGCAGCAGCCAGGCCGTCTGGAACGAGAGCTGGGCGTCGATCGGCACCGGAGGGGGCCTGTCGAGCGTCTACGCCCGTCCGGCGTTCCAGTCGTCCGTGGCCGGCGTCGTCGGCTCCCACCGGGGCGTCCCCGACCTTGCGTGGAACGCCGCGGTCAACGGCGGCGTGCTCGTCTTCCACACGTACTTCCCGGAGCTCGAAGGGCCTGCCGCCTGGGGTGTCTTCGGAGGCACGTCGGCGAGCTCACCGCAGGTCGCCGCCCTCACTGCCATCGCGAACGCGTCGCGCAAGGCAGCGAACAAGGCTGGTATCGGCAACCTCAACGCGGCGATCTACGCCAACGGGTTCCCGCGGGCCAGCGCCTTCAGCGACGTGACGGCGCACACCTACGGCACCACGCCCAGCGGTGTCCTGCAGGACAACCGGATGTGGGAGACCGGCGCGGACGGGTTCGTCACGCCGGGTGCGGTGCCCGGGTTCCCGACCACCGCGGGCTACGACCTCACCACCGGGTGGGGCAGTCCGCAGGCGGCCGGCTACGTCGCGGGGCTCACCGCGGCACCCTGAGTCACCCGAAGTCGGTCCCGGGGCGGTTCACCCGTCCCGGGACCGGCATCACGTCGGCGCGCAGGGTCTTTCTCACTCGACTTCACGGTCTTCTCACTCGATTCCGCGCGTCGCCCCTTCAGGAGCCGGTGGGCGCTCGCGGACTCACCTCCGCACGGCGTGCCGGACCGAGGCTGCAGCTCCGTCTGAGCAGGGCGTCACGCGGCGCGGAAGGCGTGGCGGTCCATCGGATGGGTGGTGTGGGTGCGGCCGTCGGGGGCGGTCCAGGTGCAGACCCCGAGCTCGTCCATGGCGACCTGCCAGCCCGCATGGTGCTTGAACCCGTGGTGGGTGGCGCACAGGGTCTGCAGGTTGGTGACGGTGGTGGGTCCGTCGGGATGTCGCACGACGTGGTCGAGCTGGCAGCGCCGGGCGGCGGTGCCGCAGCCGGGGAACCGGCAGGTGCCGTCTCGGGAGCGGACGGCTCTGGCGGTGCGGGCGCCGGGGCGGTAGGTGCGGGTGTCCTGCCAGCGGATGGCTCCGGTGACCGAGTCGCTGCGCGCCAGGCGGATCGTGGTGTCGGGGTCGGACAGGAGAGCGACGACGTCGGCGGGCAGCAACGACCCGAGCAGGGGGACCTCGGCGTGCGCCGACACGAACCACAGGTCGCCGTCGTGGTCGTGCAGGACCCCGTCGTCGAGCTCCTCGCACCCGCCGAGGTCCTCGTACACACCCACGCCGGCCCCGGCTGGACTGGCCTGGCCCGCCTGGTC
>NZ_JBFUCW010000024.1:0-56366 GCF_056405035.1 Pedococcus sp. P2_A3
CGCCCCGCCGGGATGTCTACTTCTTGTACGAGCTCTTCAGGTCGGCCGGGGGCTCCTGGTGATAGACCTGCTTCCACGCCTCGAGGATGTTCGAGTGGTCGACAGGCAGCGAGCTCAGGGCGACGTAGGGCGGGGCCTTCTTGCCCAGCAAGGCACCTGCGCCCAGCAGGGCCTCGGTCACGCCCTGGTCGTAGGGCAGCTGTGCGCCCAGACCGACCACGAGCTGGTTCTTCGCCAAGGCGATTGCGACGTTCTTGCCAAGGTCCTCTGTGGCGATCTTCAGGTCCGCACGACCGGAGGCACGTGCCGCGGCCATGATGCCCTCGGCGGGAACGTCCCAGACGCCCCAGATTCCGGCCAGGGTGGGGTGCTTGCTCAGCATCGCGTTGGCCGCACCTTGCGCGTCGCCGGCGAAGTCGGGGCCCGCGATTCCCTTCTCCTCCACGATCTTGATGTCGGGGTAGTCCTTGGTGATGGTGGACTTGAACCCGTCGTAGCGCTGCTTCGTGACGAAGAAGTCGGCCTCGTGGAAGACCAGGCCGATCTCGCCCTTGCCGCCCAGGGCCTTGGCCATCAGGTGGGCGGAGGTGACACCGTTGCCGTAGTTGTCCGCGGACACGACAGAGACGTAATCCGTGCCGGCCTTCATGCCCTGGGGGACGTTGTCCATGAAGACGAGCTTCACCCCTGCTGCGGCGGCCTTCTTGAACGCGGACGCCGTGGCCACCGGGTCGGTGGGGATCGAGACGATGATGTCGGGCTTGAGGTTGAGCACGGTCTCAAGGTCGGAGACCTGCTTGTCCGGCTTGAAGTTGGCGTCGGTGACAGCGACGACGTCGATGCCCAGCTTGCCGAACTCGCTCTTCAGGCCGTCCACCTGCGCGTTGGCCCAGTCGTTGCCTCCGTAGTGCATGACGATCGCCGCCTTGGCCTTCATTCCCTTGACCTTCGTGATCTCCTCGGCGCTGAGGGCTGCCGCCGAGGCAGGGGAGGGCTCTTCGCCGTTGGGCCCCTTGCTGAGGACGGTGCCCTTGATCTTCGCCAGCGCATCATCGGCTTTGGACGACACTCCGGCGTCGACGCCGGTGGTCGCGCTGGAGGCTGAACTGCAGCCGGCCGTGGCCAAGGCGATGGCGGTCGCCAAGCCCGCCAGGCGGTAGGTGCTCTTCTTCATCGAATTTCTCCTGAGGGGATGGTGCCGCCAGCGGTTGCGAGCAGCGTGTCGAGGTACTTCTTGCTGGTGGCGGCCGCTTCACGAGGGTCGCCTTCGTATGAGTCGAGCTCGACGACGATCCAGCCGTCGTAGCCGACCTCGTTGACGGCCGCGATGACGTCCTCGAAGTCGACGTCCCCCTGGCCCAAGGGGAGGAATTGGGTGGTCGCCACGTCCACGTCCTTGAGGTGCACGTGACGCAGGCGTGTTGCATACCGGCGGATCAGTTCCGCGGGGTCACCGCCACCGGCGATCAGGTGGGCGGTGTCGGGACAGAAGCCGATCCGGGTCAGCGCCATCAGCCGGTCAAGCTCATCTGGGCTCTCGACGATGGTGGTCAGGTGCGGGTGGTAGCAGGCCACCAACCCGAGCTCCTCGGCGATGTCGGTGACCTGGTCGAGCGCAGCGCCCAGCGCGGAGTAGTCCCCGTCTGTGGTACCCGACGCCCTGCGGGCGCCGCCGCCCACGACGAGGTTGTCGGCTCCGAAGCGGGCAGCCAGTTCCGCCGCCTGACGCACCCGGTGCAGCTCGTCGCTCAGGATGTCCGGGTAGATGAAGTTGCCCCCGGTGTAGACGGCTGCCAGCACCACGCCTGCGTTGGCCAGCAGGTCCGCCAGCTCGTCGGGCCGGTTGGCGTAGTCCGCCACGTTGCCGTCGAACATCTCGACGCCCTCGTACCCCAGGCTCGCGATGTCCGCTACGGCACGGTCCATGGGGCCATTCACGCGGTAGAAGAGGTCCTTGACGCTGGTCACGCCGGTGGCGTCGCCCACGACGCCACCCCAGGTGATGGTGTGGTAACCGAGCCTCATCGTTGAGTCCGTTCTGTCTGCAGTATGGGGTGTCTCAGCCGCTGCCCGGTTTTTCCTGTGAGGTGCATACTTCTGCATGTACCGTGCAAAAGTCAAGAGTAAACGTGCTGATATATTTACGTCACAGACAGAAGGAGGTGGCTGACATGGATGCCAGAACTCAAGGGCCTCTTGCCCCCGATCACGTCGTCGACCTGGTACGTGTGCTGGATGCCGTGCGCTCCGGCCGGGCCAGCACACGCCCGGAACTCGCCCAGGCCACGGGTCTTGGCAGAAATGTCGTGACCCAGCGGGTGGCCCGTCTGATGGACTCGGGCCTGCTGGTCGAGGGTCCGCCCTTGCGGTCGACCGGTGGTCGCGCCCCGCGTGCACTGCGGTTTCCCGCCGATGCAGGCCGGATGCTGGTGGCCGAACTTGGCGCGACGAGCATCGGGGCCGCTGTGAGCGACCTGGAGGGGACCCTTCTGGCCCAGTACGAAGAGGACGCAGACGTGACGATGGGGCCGGTCACGGTGCTCACCCGCGTGGCCGAAGTCTTTGACGAGCTCCTGCAGCAGCTCGGTGCCGGCGCGCCCATCTGGGGCTTGGGGATCGGCCTCCCGGGCCCCGTCGAATTCGCGACTGGTCGGCCGGTTGCGCCTCCCATCATGCCCGGCTGGGACGGGTTCGACGTGCGCGCTTTCTTCGCGGGACGGTTTCAGGCGCCGGTCTGGGTCGACAACGACGTCAACGTGATGGCGCTGGGGGAGTTGCGTTCCGGGCAGGCCAAGGGCCTGCGCGACGTCATCTACGTGAAGATCGGTTCCGGTATCGGCGCAGGACTCGTTTCCCAGGGCGTCCTGCACCGGGGGGCCCAGGGCTGCGCGGGCGACATCGGGCACGTGATTGTGGAGGAGGGATCCACCGTGCTCTGCCGGTGTGGCAAGTTCGGCTGCCTCGAGGCGCTGGCTGGGGGCGCAGCGCTGGCCCGGGACGGCGAGACCGCCGCCCGGGAAGGTGACAGTGCCTATCTCGCCGATCTGCTCGCGAGCGGGGACACGATCGATGCGCGCGCCGTGAGCGAGGCCGCCATCCACGGCGACCCTGTGGCGATCAAGCTCCTGGCAGCCTCCGCCCGACTGGTCGGGCAGACCCTGGCGCGGATCGTGAACTTCTTCAACCCCTCTCTCATCCTCGTCGGAGGGGGGGTCTCGGAGGCAGGCGACTACTATCTGGCGGAGGTTCGGCAGACCGTGATCGGCCGGTCGCTGCCCCTCGCGACCCGCTCGCTCCAGATCGTCCGCTCAGGCCTGAGCGACCGGGCCGGTCTGCGCGGCGCGGCTCACATGGTCATGGACGCCCTGCTGTCGCCTGAGATCCTCCCGACATGGCTGGATCAAGGAACTCCTGCAGGCCGCGCCGAGCTGGCCGCCCAGTGATGCGTCCCCCGCCGGGGGCGATTTGCAGGGCGGTGAATGGATCCTCGGGCGGGGAGCCACGTCGGACACTGACCGGCACTGTCCGCTCCGTGGAGGTGTAGCCAAATGTGTAACCGGGAGCAGGCGGGACGGCTTGAGACGCGGCGCAACACCGGGGACACAGTGCCGAGATTTCGTGCGGCGGGGGAGATGCTGCGGGACGTGTGAGACGTTGGCTGGGGTGGCTCATAACCCGGAGGTCGCAGGTTCAAATCCTGCCCCCGCTACCACGAAGTAGCAGGTCAGAGGCCCTTTCCCTTCTGGGAGAGGGCCTCTGGCATTGGCACGTGTCGCCAGAGGTGTAGCCAATCGGTTGTGAGACCACACCGTCACCATTCACACCAAGGGCCTGGCCAAGGTTCGCACGCCGGTGGAGATCTGTGTCTCAGCCCCGATGTCTTCAGCGCGCTCCGTGAGGGCCAGCCGGGCGCGGAGGCCACGCCTGAGCGCCAAGCTCTCGCGACACGGACCGCGCGGTTTCGCGAACCAGGTCGCGGGACTCGTGACGGGAGATGTCGCCATCGGAGGGGATCACGACACCGACGGCCCCGATGGCCTCCCCGTACGAATCGAAGATCGGGCTTGCCAGCGAACTCTCGCCGAGCACGGCCTCGTCTTGCTCGACCGCGATGCCCGTCGACCGGATCACGTCCAGCTGCTCGCGAAGTTGATCGGCGGAGGTGATCGTCTCTCCGGTCATGCTGCGCAGTTCCCCCGAGGTCAGCACTCGCTTCTCATCCTCGGGGAGGAAGGCGAGCAGGGCCTTGCCCAGTGCGCTTGCATGGGCCGGGATGACAATGCCCACCTCCGGCATCTGACGGCCGCCGTCGGGGCGTGGCTCATGGTGGATTATCACGACGTCGTCGATGAGCAGCACGCCGGTGCGCACAGCGAATCCGGTGCGTCGGGCGAGGTCTTCGGCCCAGGGGATTGCCTTTGACCTGAGCTCGAGCGTGTCGAGATAGACGTTGCCGAGCCGAAGAACGGCGGGTCCGAGCTGGTAGCGGCTCGAGCCGCGCTCCTGCACGACCATCCCGTGCTCGACCAGGCTGCGGACGATGCCGTGGGTGGTCGAGGGCGCCAGATCAAGGCGGGCAGCCAGCTCCGACAGGCTCATTCGGCGGGCGCCCTGCAGGGCGCTGAGAACCCGGATGGCGCGGTCGACCGATTGGATCACGTTTGTCCCTTCGCCGTGACGCACTTCACGAAAACTCTTGCCTCCTAGTGAATCACAGGTGTACCCTCCAAATCACGTTCGACAATATCGAATGTCATTCAACTACTTGCAAAGGGGCAAGGGCGATGCTTGACGAGACCACCCTCCTCCAGCGCTTGGGCGCTGAGGTCATCGGAACGGCTTTCCTGGTGTTTATCGGGGTGGGGTCCGTCCCCGCCACCCTGATCGTCAACGGCAACGCGCCGTTCACGATGGCCGACCTGGGCGTCATCTCCCTGGCGTTCGGCACCGTCGTCGTGGCCACCGTCTATGCCCTGGGGCATGTGGGTGGCAATCACATCAACCCGGCGGTCACGCTGGGCCTCGCTGTGTCCGGCAAGTTTCCGTGGGCCCAGGTGCCGGCGTACATCGGGGCCCAGGTCGTCGGCGCGATCATCGGGGCTGCCGCGATCATCGGTGTTCTCGGTCAGAAGGCGAGTGATGTGGGCCTCGGCGTTGCGTCGTACGGCGACATCAGCAGCCTGCAAGCCTTCACGGCCGAGTTCGTGGGCACTTTCATCCTCGTGTTCACCATCTTCGGCGTCATCCACCGCAAGGCCGCCGCTGGGTTCGCCGGCGTCGCCATCGGGCTGGTCGTCTTCGCGGCCATCATCCCTGTCGCTCCGGCAACGGGCGCATCCATCAACCCGGCTCGTACCGTTGGTCCCATGCTTGTCCAGCAGCTCGCCGGCGGCGAGGTGAAGTGGGCCCAGCTGCCGGTGTACCTGGCGGCGGAACTCCTCGCCGGGGTGGTCGCTGCCGTGTTGTACGGCCTCCTCGCCCGCACGCCGGCTGACCGTTCCGTCGGGACTCCCGGGCTGGATCTCGGCGACCCCGATTCGTCCCTGGCCATCACGCGTGAGACCAGCACCGTCTGACTCGTCCGCACCCGTTGACTTTG
Organism: Pedococcus sp. P2_A3; assembly: GCF_056405035.1. Classification (NCBI taxonomy): domain Bacteria; kingdom Bacillati; phylum Actinomycetota; class Actinomycetes; order Micrococcales; family Intrasporangiaceae; genus Pedococcus; species Pedococcus sp. P2_A3. The sequence continues at coordinate 5,600 of NZ_JBFUCW010000024.1, forward strand.
AAGGAGACTCTCATGAAGAAGCTGATCAACGACCCGAATGACGTCGTGGTGGACGCCCTGCGTGGCATTGAAGGCGCTCACCCCGAGCTGCGGGTCGACCACGAAAGCAAGGTCATCTACCGCGGTGACGCCCCGAAGAGGGGAAAAGTTGGCCTCATCTCCGGCGGCGGTTCGGGGCACGAACCGCTGCATGGCGGATTCGTCGGCCTGGGCATGCTCGACGCGGCCTGTGCCGGCGAGATCTTCACTTCCCCGGTGCCCGGGCAGATCTTGGCCGCGACCAAGCTGGTGGACGGAGGCGCAGGGATCCTGCACGTCGTCAAGAACTACACCGGCGATGTCATGAACTTCGAGATGGCGGCCGAAATGGCGGCGGCTGAGACCGGAGCACGCATCGTGTCGGTGGTCACTGACGACGACGTGGYGGTCCAGGACAGCACGTGGACCGCAGGGCGTCGCGGTGTCGGCGTCACCGTCCTCTTGGAGAAGATCGCCGGGGCGGCGGCAGAGCAGGGTCGCGATCTCGACGAGGTCGCCCACGTTGCTCGCACCGTCAACGAAAACGGCCGGAGCATGGGCCTGGCCCTCACGTCGTGCACCGTGCCGGCTGCAGGCCGGGCGACTTTCGACCTCGGGGACGACGAGATGGAACTGGGTGTCGGCATCCATGGAGAGCCGGGCCGTGCGCGGTTGCCGCTCGGAACGGCGCGCGAGATCGCCTCGCTCCTGGTCGAGCCGATCCTCGCCGACCTGGCGTTCGCCAGGGGTAACCCCGTCATCGCGTTCGTCAACGGTCTCGGAGGCACCCCGCTGATCGAGCTCTATGTCATGTTCAACGAGGTCCAGAAGATCCTCGGCGGGCGTGGCGTGCCCATCGCACGCTCGCTCGTCGGCTCGTACATCACCTCGCTGGACATGGCCGGCGTGTCCATCACCTTGCTCAGGGTCGATGACGAGCTGCTCTCCCTCTGGGACGCTCCTGTCAACACTTCTGCATTGAGATGGGGCATCTGACGATGAGCGAGAACGTGACCACGGCGGTCTTCGAGCAATGGGTGCGCAGGTTTGCGGACCTCGTCGCTGAGAACCGTGATTTCCTGACCGAGCTCGATGCGGCGATCGGCGATGCCGACCACGGCTCGAACATGGACCGGGGCATGAAGGCCGCCGTGGCCGCGCTCGACGAAAGCGCGTCGCCGACGGCCGGCGCCCTGCTGAGCAAGGTGGGGATGACGCTGGTGTCCACGGTAGGAGGGGCGAGCGGGCCCCTGTTCGGGACGCTGTTCATGCGGATGGGCGGCTCGCTTGGGGCCGCGGCCGAAACCGTTTCGGCCGCCGACGTCGCGACTGCCCTTCGAGCCGGGCTCGTGGGCGTCGTCGATCGCGGCAAGGCCGGGCCTGACGACAAGACCATGTATGACGCCCTGGCGCCGGCGGTCGATGCCCTGGAGGCCGCGCTCGCGGAGCATGCTTCCCTGGCCACTGGGTTGAAAGCTGCCCGGTATGCCGCCGCCGCAGGCCGCGACGCGACGATGCCGATGCTGGCGCGGAAGGGACGTGCGAGCTACCTGGGTGAACGGAGCGTGGGGCACCTTGATCCCGGCGCCGCCACGGTGGCCCTCTTGCTCGAAGCGGCGGCGGATGCGCCGTTCTGAGCCATTGCCGGATTCATGACCGAGAGCAAGCACGACCAGGAGCGGAGCGCAGTGGAAATGAGAAAGAGCCTTGCCGCCGACTCGTCGGCGGTGGATGCGCAGAGCAGCGTCGGGTTGGTCGTGGTTTCCCACAGCCGCGCGCTTGCCGGTGCCGCCGTGGCCCTGGCGGCGGAGATGCTGCACGGCCGCCGGCTGCGGATAGAGGTGGCGGCCGGTCTTGACGACGCGACATTCGGTACCGACGCGGTCGCGATCATGGAGGCGATTGGGCGGGCCGACGGGCCGGAGGGCGTGGTCGTGCTCATGGACCTCGGCAGTGCCGTGCTGAGCGCCGAGCTGGCGCTCGACCTGCTCGACGACCCTTCGGTCCGCGATCGCGTGACGCTCTCGCCTGCCCCCCTGGTCGAAGGCCTCATCGTGGCTGCGGTAGCGGCTGCGGGGGGAGCCAGCCGGGATGAGGTCGCCGCCGAGGCGCGCGGCGCCCTGATGGGCAAGGCAGGGCACCTGGGGACCCCGGAGCAGGGTCACGCCGAGCCAGGCGAAGCAGCGGAGGGGGAGGTCGTGGGGGTGTTCCGTGTCGACAATCCGCACGGACTGCACGCCCGGCCCGCCGCACGCCTGGTCAGCGAGGTGCGTGCGCTCGACGCCTCCGTGCGTCTGCGGAACCTCACCACGGGCGCCGGACCGGTTCCCGCGGGCAGCCTCAGCAGGGTCGCGACACTGTCAGCCATGCGGGGCCATGAGGTCGAGGTCTGCGCCTCAGGACCCCAGGCGCGAGAGGCGGTCGAGCACGTCCTGGCCCTCGCGAAACGCCGGTTCGACGAGACCCTTGGTGAGGATGTCGAGCCAAAGCCTCAACCTCGGACCGCGTCGAGCACCAGTGGCCCCTTGCCTGCATCGCCGGGGATCGCGATCGGCCCCGCTCGGCGGCTGACCTCCGAGCCGGTCGAGCCCGACCGGCATCCGGTCGCCGAGCCGGCTGTTGAATGGCGACGGATCGTAGAGTCGGTGGCGGCTGTGCGGCGGGAGATCGAGCACGCCCGGGTCGTGACTGCGCGACGAGTGGGTCCCGAGGAGGCGAGCATCTTCGACGCGCATCTCTCCCTGTTGGCCGACGCCGAGCTCCTTGCCGACGTCAAGGCCAGCATCGGAGCCGGCCTAGGGGCGGCGGGCGCGTGGGCCCGCTCCCTCGCCGAGGTCGAACGCGTGTGGGCAGGTCTCCCTGACCCTTACCTCAGGGAGCGCGCGGCGGATGTCCGTGCGGTGGGCGACCAGGTGATGCGCGCCCTGACCGGGCGGACGGCGCGACGGCTGGCGGCCCCGGGTGTCCTGGTGGCAAGCGACCTCACACCCGCCGAGACGGCCGGCCTGGATCTCGAACTGGTGACCGGAGTCCTCCTCGCGGAGGGCAGCCCGACCTCGCACGCGGCCATCTTGGCCCGGGCCCGCGACATTCCCGTCGTCGTGATGGCCGGCGACGAGGTCTTGAACATCCCCGAAGGCAGCACGATCCTCCTCGACGGCGGCAGCGGCGAGTGGCATGTCGACCCCCCACCTGAGCTCATGGAGCAGTTTCGCCGCAGTGCCGCTGACCTGGCTCGGGTGCGCGCCGGGCAGGTCGCCCTCGCCGAGAAACCAGCTGTGTCGAGTGACGGCACGTCTGTGCTGGTGGCGGCCAACCTCGGCTCGGTGACCGACGCTCGCGCTGCACGGGCAGCCGGAGCGGACGGCGCCGGTCTCGTCCGCACCGAGTTCCTCTTCCTTGACAGGCAAACAGCGCCCAACGTCGACGAACAACAGGGTGTCTACGACGAGATCGCCCAGGCGATGGACGGCCGTCGGATCACCTTCCGAACTCTTGACGTTGGGGGAGACAAGCCCCTGCCGTACCTGCCGATGCCGCAGGAGGCGAACCCCTTCCTTGGCCAACGCGGCATACGGCTCAGCCTCGAGCACCGCGACCTGCTGCGTGACCAGATGGCTGCGATCTGTCGCACGGCGCGGCACGCTGAAACCAGCATCATGATCCCCATGGTGTCGACGCCCGACGAGATGATCGAGGCGCGTCAGGTGCTCACGGAGGCGGCTGGACCATCTGGGATCCMGGAGGGTTTGCGCATCGGCACCATGATCGAGATTCCAGCTGCTGCGCTCAAGATCGAGGCGTTCCTGCCCCACGTCGACTTCGTCAGCATCGGTACCAACGACCTGACCCAGTACACGCTCGCTGCCGAGCGCGGGAACGGCGCCGTCGCGGCCCTCTCCGACGCCCTCGATCCGGGTGTCCTGCGCCTGATCGACCATGTTTGCCGAGCAGCGCGCGGTCGTATCGACGTCGCAGTCTGTGGCGAGGCCGCCTCAGACGAGCTGGCCATCCCGGTACTCATTGGCCTGGGTGTAAGAGAGCTCAGCGTCGCGCCTCCGGCGGTGCCCCGGGTCAAGGCCGCCATCCGTGAGCTCGACGTCGAGCGCTGCGCATCCGTGGCGCAACTGGCGCTCACCCTGGCCGGCGCCAACGACGTCCGCAAGCTCGTGCTGGCCGCCATGGCGGAGGCCGCGGAATGACGCGGCTCGCGTGAGCTCGGGCGCCGCGCGGGCCGCATGCCTTACCCCGCGCCACAGCCACCTCCGTGGCTCGAAGTCCTGCGCCGGGCGAGAGCGACCGCGACAGGTAAGACGTGTGCGTGGCTGACTCATGACCCGGAGGTCGCAGGTTCAAATCCTGCCCCCGCTACCAACGCGTCACAGACAGAAGGCCCGGACCAGTGGTCCGGGCCTTCTGCTGTGTCGGACGTCTCGGGCCGGTGCCGCAGCGGCAGGGCTTTCGACCCTACGGCGACAGGGTGAGCCGGCGTTGACTGGTGGGGAAGCACCAGATGAGGAGGAGCCATGAGGAGCAAGGGCACGCGGATGGCGATCGGTGTCGCGATCGTGCTCGCGTCGGTCACAGCGTGTGGCGGCGGCACCAGCACGACGCCTCCGAGCTCCACCGGGAGCTCCAGCTCGTCGGCGAGCACCACCAGCGCGCCGAGCACTCCCAGCACCTCCACCACGGCGACGACGTCCACGACGCCGTCAGCCGCCACTCTCAAGAGCATCCCCGTCTACTACATCGCTGAGTCCCAGCGCTCCTTCAAGCTGTACCGAGAGTTCCGCACCGTGCCCGACACGGGCGGCGCGGTCGCCTCAGCCGTGAGCGCCATGACCCGCCTGGCCCCACTCGACCCGGACTACACGACGCCGTGGCGACCCGCCAGCCGGACAGCGGTGTCGCAGAGGGGGAACAACATCGCGGTCGACCTGTCCGCGGACGCGTTCGCGAACACCAACCTCGGCAGTGAGCTCGCCGCGGTCGCCGTCCAGCAGCTCGTCTACACCGCGACGGCCGCGGCAGCCCAGAGCGGCACCCCGGCCACCACCGTGACGATCACCAAGGACGGCAAGGCCGCCGACGTGTGGGGCGTCCTGCGCATCGGCAGTCCGATGAAGCGCGCACCCATGGCCGACGTGCAGGCGCAGGCCTGGGTCACTGCCCCTCAGGAGGGCGACGTGCGCCGCGCTGGGAAGGTCACCTTCGCCGGGTTCGGGACGTCCTTCGAGGCCACCTTCGGCTGGACGGTCCGGACGAGCGCAGGGACCCGCGTCGCACACGGTTCGACCATGGGTGGCACCGGAACCGGAGGGTTCGGTGCCCTGTCCTTCAGTGCCCAGCTCTCACCCGGCACCTACACGGTGACCCTCTCGACGGATGACCCCTCCGGCGGCGAGGGCAACGGCCCGGCCACCGACGACAAGACCTTCACGGTCCGCTGAGGCAGCCTCCGTGCGGTGGACTGGTGCGGGGCCGGACCTTCGCCCCTGTCGGGTGGCCCCGGAGACGACATCCACTGGAAGTGAACCCGCGAAGGAGCCCGCCATGACAACCAGCACAGCGGCCACGACCTCGGTGCCACGCCGGAAGCGGCCCTCGCCGGCAGCGCGTCGTCTGGGTTACACCATCGGACTGCTGGTCAACGCGGCCATGCTGTTCCTCATCAACGTGAGCCCGGGGTGGAAGGTCCTGCCCTTCCTGACCGACGACTTCCGGCTCGTGCTCGGCCTCGTCAATGCCTCCATCGTGGTCGGACTCGTGTCGAACGCCTGCTACATCGTGAGCGACCCGCCCTGGGTGAAGGCGCTGGGAGACCTGGCCCAGACCATCGTGGGAGTCGTTGCCATGGTGCGGCTGTGGCAGGTCTTTCCCCTCGACTTCGGCGACAGCACGTTCCCTTGGGACGTGCTCGCTCGCTGGCTCCTGGCGGTGGGCATCGGCGGCAGCATGATCGGCCTCGTGGTCGGTCTGGTCTCCTTGGGGCGGGCCGTGCGAGAGCCACCGCCGGGCGCTCCGCCACGCTGACGGTCTGGGCCACCCCTTGGCTGTCACCCCCGGGTGCCGCGGGCCGGACCTGCTAGCTCGGCTTGGCGTAGGCCGCGACTCCGGTGTCGAGCAGGACGCACGGCTCGTCGCCGATCGTCCACGCGTCGTGGCCGGGGTCGATGTCCACGACGTCACCCGGACCGATCTCGAGCTCGCTGCCGTCATCGAGCCTGACCGTCATCTGCCCGGAGAGGCACAGGCCCGTGTGGTGCGTCTGGCACGAGTCCGTGCCCGCGATCGGCTTGACGTCGTCGGACCAGCGCCAACCTGGTTCGAACACCCCCCGGCCCAGGGTGAAACCACCCAGGGTGATCACGTCCATGTGACCGTGGTCCTTGAAGGGCCGCCTCTCGTGGGGGGTGTCGATGTTCTGCTTGTCGGTCATGGTGACCTCCGGTGCTCCTGCTTTCGGGTAGGGGAGAGAGGGCTGGGCATGCAGCCGCCAGCCGATCCGGGAGCCGCCGGGGGGCGTCACCCGTCGTGTGCGTCGCAGCCCCTGCCACCGCTGGGACGTCGTTCTCAGCGTCATCCCGCCCAACGGTCCGGGCCACCGGCAAAAGTGTGAGGAGCTCACGGCCTGCCGGGTCCGGGAGTCGGCGCCTACTGGCCGCTGACCCACTCGGCGTAGAAGAGACCCAGCCCGGACACCACGCAGATCCCCGCGATGATCCAGAAACGGATGACGATCGTGATCTCGGCCCACCCGAGCAGCTCGAAGTGGTGGTGCAGGGGTGCCATGCGGAACACCCGCCGCCCGGTCAGCTTGAAGCTGGCGACCTGGATGACGACCGACATGGTGATCATCACGAACAGCCCGCCGAGGATGACGAGCAGCAGCTCCGTGCGGGTGAGGATGGCCAGACCCGCCAGGGCGGCGCCGAGGGACAGGGACCCGGTGTCGCCCATGATGATGCTTGCGGGAGACGCGTTCCACCAGAGGAAGCCGAAGCAGGCCCCCGCGATGGCGCAGGCGACCACGGCGAGGTCGAGCCCGTCAGGCACGTCGTAGCAGCTGGGTCCGGGTGCCATGGCACAGTTCTGGCTGTACTGCCACAACGCGATGCCGCTGTAGGCGCCGAAGACCATCACCGACGCGCCGGTGGCCAGCCCGTCGAGCCCGTCGGTGATGTTCACGCCGTTCGAGGCCCCGGTGATCAGGACGTTGGCCCACAGAATGAAGAGCACCAGGCCGAGCGCGGGTCCGACCGCTGCGAGGTCGACAGCAGTGTCCCGGATGAACGAGATGGCCGTGGAGGCCGAGGCGCGTCCGGCGCCGTCGGTCACGAGCAGCGCGAGCACCGCGAAGACCACCGTGACGAGGGTCTGCGCGACGAGCTTCTGCTTGGAGGTCAGCCCGAGGCTCCGGGCCCTGGAGATCTTCGTGTAGTCGTCCAGGAAGCCGACCAGCCCCATCCCAACCAGCAGGAACAGCACGAGGAGCGCGCTGAGGCTGAGGCGGCCGGGCGCGACCGCGAGGGTGCCGCTGGAGCTCGCCGCCACGAGGAGCAGGTGGGAGACGAAGTAGCCCACCACGGTGGCGCCGATGATGACCGCGCCGCCCATCGTGGGCTTCCCCCGCTTGTAGTGGTGCTGGGTCAGGTCGTCCCGGATGAACTGGCCGTACTGGCGGCGCACCAGGAACCGGGTGAAGAACGGGGTCCCGAGCAGGGACACCGCCATCGAGATCCCGCCGGCGAGCAGGACGTTGACCATCGGCTTCCCTTCGTGTGCCACCGGTCATCACGGACTCGCCGTCCGAGCGAGCCTGCCGGTGGGGGGCATCGCGTGACGCACCCCCGATGCGCGTCGGCGCCCCTGACGGTCATCAAACCTAGGCGAAGGGACCAGTGCCGAAGGGCCCGACGCGCCGACGCCTCGTCGAGCGCGGGGAGTCAGGCGGCGGGCAGACGCTCGGTCAGGTACTCCCGCAACGTCTCCAGGTGGTCCGCCCCCAGAGCGCCCTCACTCCGCACGAGCGCGGGGAGCCCGGTCTTCCCGATGACCTGGACGCCGGCCACCTCGAGGTCGGCGTCCGCTGGCACTGCCGCGTCGACGAAGCACATGACCCCGATCACGGGCACCGCCGACAGCTCGACCTCGTCGAGCAGCGCGCGGACGATCGCCACCCGCCCCTGGGTCGCGGCGACGGTGGCCGTCATGGGTCGGCCGCCGACCACCAGCTCCTGGCACTCGGGCGCGAGCTCGTCCGTGGCGCGCACCTCGACCGCGGCGCGCTTGGCGCGCACGACGTCGATGACGAAGACGCCAGCGGCCCCGAGGGCGAGGTGGGCGATGCGCCCGCGCCGACCCGGCATACGCCGGTCGTGCAGCGACAGGACGCCGGCGTCGGAGGCCGCCTCCAGCAGGGCGCGCGTGGCACCGTCGGGGAGCCCGGTCACACCTGGCTCGCGCCCTCGCGACGCGCGCAGGGCCAGCAGGCCGGCAGGCAGGAAGGTGCGGCGTCGGTGCGCCGGGCCGACGATGGCTGCGGCCTCGCTCACCGTGGCCAGGACCGATGCCGCGGCGGGCCCGGCCGGCGCTGGCGTGGAGACGGCGACCGGCGGTGCAGGTGGGGCGACCTCGGCCGCCGGAGCAGGTGCGGTGAACTGCACGGCCACGCTGGGAACCGGAGGGGTGGCAGCCGGAGGTGGCACGGGGACGGCAGGCGGCAGCGCGGCCACCACCCCGGCAGTCCGTTGCCACGCAGGCAGCGCATCGGGCGACGACGGGCCCCAGTCGGCCGGGATGACCACGGCGACGGGTTCAGGCAGCACCGGCGCCGGGCTGTCCTCCGGCGCCTCGTAGTACACGGTCGAGCGGTCGTCCCCGGAGGCCGAGAACCCGGCGAGACACTGAAGGCACACGACGCGCCCGGGCTGCCGGGTGGTGCCCGCGCGTCCACCGGCTGCGACGACCTGTCCGCAACCGCACACACCGGCCTTCTCCAGTCGAACGACCTCAGGCACCATGCCCGCACCCCCTTGTCTGGGTTGACGGCCACTCTGGCACCGGTCGCGCCGCTCCCGAGGTCGGAAAGGGCGGGGAGGGGGTAGATCTACCCAGTCACCGGTATACGTTCGGACCAGTCGGGTACAGACTCCGTCTGTTCGACTGCGGGAGCTGGCCGCGCGGCGTAAAATGCCGCGACGCCGAGCGACACCCACCCTGCGAAGGGACCCGCGACCCGGTGGCGCCGGCTCGCCTACCAGGTGACTTCCTTGCAGCCCGTGTGGGTGTCGGGCTCGACCTGCAGGGTGGCGTGCTCCACCCCGAACTGCGACCGCATCACCTGCATCGCGCGGTCGAGCACGCCGTGGGCGTCGGCTCGCTCCGAGGTCACGAGGTGGGCGGTCGCCACGTTCATCCCTGACGTCAGGGTCCACACGTGCAGGTCGTGCACGTCGATCACCCCGTCGACTCCGGCCAGCGCCTGCGCCACGGTGTCGGCCTCCATGCCGGCCGGGGCGTGCTGGCCGAGGACGCCGAGGACCTCGCGGCCGAGCAGGACCGCGCGCACCGCGACGAACACCGCGATGGCCAGCGCGATCGCGGTGTCCCACCAGGCGCTCCCCGTCGTGGCCACCAGCACGGCTGCCACGATGACGCCCACCGACCCCAGGGTGTCGGCGACCACCTCCAGGTAGGCGCCCTTGACGTTGAGGGACTCGGCGGCCCCGCCCCGCAGCAGGGTCAGGCAGACGACGTTGACGACGAGCCCCAGGATTCCGACGGCGAGCATCGGACCCGTGGCGACGTCGGGGGAGTGGCCGACCCGCGCGAGGGCCTCGACCACGATGTAGACCGACACGCCGAGCATCAGCAGCACCGCCAACCCTGACGCGAACACCTCCGCGCGGTAGGACCCGAAGGTGCGGCGCCCGCTGCTGTCGGGCCGTGCGGCGATCCGGGTGGCCACGACTGCCGCGCCGAGGGCGACCACGTCGGCCGCCATGTGGCCGGCATCGCTGAGCAGGGCGAGCGACCCCGACGCCAGACCGGTGACCAGCTCGACGACGAAGAACGCGGCGACGAGGACGAAGGCCGTCCGCAGCCGCCACCGGTGCAGGGCGCCCGCGTGCCCGTGCGAGTGTCCACTCACCAGGACACGGCCAGTGAGGGGGAGGGGGTCGCGTCGGGTCCGGACGCGCAGCACATGCCCCGATCCTATGCCCGTGCGGGTGGCTCGGTGTGGCTCGACGGAGACGCCACCACGGCCGCGCGGGCACGACGACGACGCGCCGGTATGCCGGGTGGTGGCCACCCGGCATACCCGTCGTGCCGCTGTTGTTCGCTGCGCAGGCGTGCGGCGAGGTACCATCGACCCGTACCGGCTCCCGGCCGTACCGCACTTCTTGCACCGACTCGGTTCGGCGCCTGGCGGGCCCCGCGACCGCAGGTCGTCGGTCACACGCCGTGGGCGCGCCGTCGGGGACGGCACGTCGATCCGTCCCAGCACCATGGGACGAGCCACGAACGGCCGCCTTGGCCGTCCGCCCGGTGCCCACACCGTCTGACGGGGTGGCCCGTCGTTCGCTCGGCCCGCACGTCGCGGGCATCCTTCAGGAGGAGTACTTGGCTCAGCGAGGCCAGCGCCAGTCCGGCGGTCAGCGACCTGCCCAGCGCACCCAGCGCCGTGGGCGCGTGCTCGACAACGAAGGCATCATCCCGGTGCTGGCTCGCGCCGTGCGCGAGGTCGAGACCGACGCCCAACGCGGTCGGGTCAAGCCGTCCGGGCGCGCGAAGTTCCAGGTCGTCGCCCTCCTCGTCCGTGAGGAGCGGGCCAGGGTCAAGGCCGACACCACGGTCACCGTGGCCGAGCGGGAGGCGCAGCTCAAGCGGCTCGACGGCGTCGCGACGATCCTCGCCAAGACCGCGGCCCGCGACACGTCGTTGCTGGCCCTGCTCGCCGAGGACGCCGTCGTGAGTGACGCGGCGGCGACCCTGCGGCGGGACATGCTCCGGGCCGCCGGTCTCGAGGCCGAACCCGAAGAGGTCGAGGCAGACGATCCCGAAGCGGTCGCTCCGGCGCCCGAGCGTCGCGCCGTGCCCCAGTCGGTCGTCTCGCGCCAACTCGCGAACCCGTTCCTCGCCCCCGACTTCAGCGCCGTCGCCCCCCGCAAGCCGACGACCGGACGGCTGGCCAGCTGGGAGCTGCTCGGCCCGCTCTTCCGGGCCTTCGAGTACGGCGGGGCCTCCTCCTGCATGCCACTGCCCGAGCCCACCAGCGTGCTGCGCGGCGCGGGTGCGCTGCAGCTGATGAGGCACCAGGGGCAGGTCGTCGCCGCGGCCGCCGCGGGTCACCGCAGCTTCCTGCTCGCCGACGAGCCCGGCCTCGGGAAGACGGCGCAGGCGCTGCTGGCCGCCCGGGCCGCCGACGCGTACCCCCTGCTCGTCGTGGTGCCCAACGTGGTCAAGGCCAACTGGGCCCACGAGGCGGAGCTGTGGACGCCCGGCCACCCGGCCACCGTCATCCACGGCAACGGCGACACGATCGACGGCTTCGCCGACATCGTGGTGGTCAACTACGAGGTCCTCGACCGGCACGTGGGGTGGTTGGGTGACCTCGGCTTCCGCGGCATGGTGGTCGACGAGGCCCACTTCATCAAGAACAAGACGTCGCAACGCTCGCAGCACGTGCTGCAGCTCGCCGAGCGGATCCGCCAACGCACCCCGAACCCCCTCCTCATGGCACTGACGGGCACGCCGCTCATCAACGACATCGAGGACTTCAAGGCCATCTGGCAGTTCCTCGGCTGGATCGACGAGAAGAAGCCACGGCACGCCCTGATGGCCGCCCTCGAGGAGACCGGGCTGACCCCGGCCGACTCCGGCTTCTACGCCGCGGCACGCACCAGCGTCATCGAGCAGGGCATCGTGCGGCGTCGCAAGGTCGACGTCGCCGCCGACATCCCGGCGCGTCGCGTGGCCGACCTGCCGGTCGAGCTCGACGACGACGCCGGGCGCTCGATCCGCGCCGCGGAGCAGGAGCTCGCGCGCCGGCTCGTCAAGCGCTACCACGCAGCCCTGGAAGCCCGCACTGCCGGGCCGGACGTCGAGGGGATCGACCACGAGCTCGTGCGCCGGGTCGCCACCTGGGAGCGCGAGGAGGGCAGCAAGGCCAAGTCGGGTGACAACGTCTTCACCGTGATGCGACGGATCGGCCAGGCGAAGGCCGGTCTCGCCGCCGACTACGCCGGCCAGCTCGCGCGCAGCGTCGGCAAGGTGGTGTTCTTCGCCAAGCACATCGACGTCATGGACGTGGCGGAGGAGACGTTCGCCAAGCGGGGGGTCAAGTACTCCTCCATCCGCGGTGACCAGACCCCGAAGGTGCGCAAGGCCAACATCGACGCGTTCATCAACGACCCCGACGTCGCCATCGTCGTGTGCTCGCTGACCGCAGCCGGGGTCGGGCTCAACCTCCAGGTGGCGTCCAACGTCGTGCTCGCCGAGCTGTCGTGGACGGCGGCCGAGCAGACCCAGGCGATCGACCGCGTGCACCGCATCGGGCAGGAGGAGCCGGTCACCGCCTGGCGGATCATCGCCGCGCAGACGATCGACGCCAAGATCGCCCAGCTCATCGACAGCAAGGCCGGGCTGGCAGCGCGCGCCCTCGACGGCTCCGACGAGGAGGTCGGCTCCTCGGCCGACGTCCAGCTCGAGGCCCTGGTCGCGCTGCTCACCGACGCCCTCACCGAGGAGCTGGCGTCCGCCGGGGACGTGGTCGACGGCCTCGCCCTCGTCGAGGCGTCCGGGACCACTCCGTCAGCCGCGCCGACCATGCCGTCCGCGCCGACCGGTCCGTCCGCGCCGGCGGCGCCCGCGCCCGCCCTCGACCTGTTCTCCACCAAGGAGATGTCGGCCACGCAGTAGCGCGGTCAGATATGCCGGCCAGCCAGAATCAGCTGGAGGCGCGGCTCACGGTCCGTGCGAGGTCCCGAGCCGCGGTCACCACGGAGTGCCCCAGGGTCACGGTGCCCTGCCCGACCTCGAACTGCGCCCCACCGCCCACGTGGACCCGCAGGGCAGGGTCGGCGGCGTGCAGGGCGGCCACGGTCTCGCGGGTGGCCAGCACGTCGCTGGGGGTGGGGGTGCCGATCACCACCCCGGCGGGTCGCTGCTGCTGCACCACCCGGACCCAGTGCTGTGCCGGGAGGTCGGCCCCGAGGTAGAGGACGTCGACCCCGGCTCGCCGCAGCATCACGCTGAACGCGAGGATCCCCAGCTCGTGGTGCGCCCCGCGTGGCAGCCCGACCACCACCCGCGGACCTCCGGAGCTCGGGGCCGCGGCCTCCAGCTCCACCCCGAGCCGACGGTGGACGGTCGCGCTGACCACGTGCTCCCCGGCGACGTCGATCCGCCCCGACCGCCATTGCCGGCCCAGCACCTCGAGGGCCGGCATCAGCCAGACGTCCACGGCGTCCTCGAGCGGACCCGCCGCGAAGGCCGTCGTGATGGCCGCGTCGACGGCGGCCGGGTCGAGCTCGGCTGCACCGCGCGCCAGCGCCGTGACATCCCAGGCCCCGGGCCCGTCCGGTTCGGCTGACTCCTCCGTCGCACCCGCTGGAGCCGCGGGCCCGCCGGCCTGACCCGGCATACCGACGACGCCTCCCTGGGCGCCGCCGACGTCGGCCTCCCACGGCACCCGCCCCGGCTCGCCGTCGGCGTCCGACCGCAGGTGCTCGGCGGCCTGGCTCGGCGACCATCCCGCGGCCACCAGTGCTCCCATCGCCCGCAGCAGCTGCAACCCCTGGTCGTCGTACAGGCGGTAGCCACCCTCGGTGCGGACCGGGTGCACCAGCCCGTAGCGGCGTTCCCAGGCGCGGATCGTGGCGGACGGTACGCCGGTCAGCCGAGCGGCGTGCCCAATCGTGTACACCCCGGAAGGGTCCCACATCGTTGCGCAAAGCATGGACAGGTTCACTGGTGAAGGGGCCTTTTGCAGGGACTGGCTGACAGGATGGCGCCATGAGCCCACCCCTCCTGCCCGAGGTGGCCTCGGGTCGGGTCGTGGGTGTCGACGTCGCCCGCGCGCTCGCGCTCGTGGGCATGATGGCGACGCACCTGCTGCCGGGGCTGGAGGGGACCCACGTGCCGTGGGCGCAGCAGGTGGCAGGAGGGCGGGCCTCGGCCCTGTTCGCGGTGCTGGCCGGCGTCAGCGTCGCGTTGGTGAGCGGCCGGGGGGAGCCCCTCAGGGGCCGACCACGGTATGCCGCGTCGACCAGGCTGCTCGTGCGCAGCCTGGTCATCGGTGCGCTGGGTCTGGCCCTGGGGCTGGTGCCCACCGGGATCGCCGTGATCCTCGCCTACTACGCCGTCCTCTTCCTCCTCGGGCTGCCCTTCCTCGGGCTCCGGGCGCCCGCGTTGGCCGTGCTGGCGGGTCTCTGGACGGTGGCCGGCCCCGTCCTGTCGCTGGTGACCCGACCCCACCTGCCCCCGCACCAAGCGGGCAGCCCGACGCCAGGGTCGCTCGCCGCACCGCTGCAGCTCCTCCACGAGCTCGTGTTCGTCGGCTACTACCCGGCCGCGGTGTGGCTCGCCTACCTCCTCGCCGGGATGGCGATCGGACGCACCGACCTGCTCCGCCCGCGCACTGCCTTGACGCTGCTCGCAGGGGGCGTGGGGCTCGCCGTCGGCGCCACCGCGCTGTCCCGGCTGCTGCTGGCCCGCGAGGACGCCGCCGCCGCGCTCGCGGCGACGTATCCGGACCAGTCGATCGGCGCTGACCCCGCCCTCCTGGCCGCGACGCTGACCCACGGGCTCCACGGCACCACCCCGACCGGTTCGTGGTGGTGGCTGGCCACGGTGGCACCACACTCAGGGTCGCCGCTCGACCTGGCGCAGACCATCGGCAGCGCCATGGCCGTCGTGGGGTTGTGCCTGGTGGCGACGCGCGTGCAGCCGCGCGTCTGGGCAGCGGTCTTCGGCGCCGGGGCGATGACCCTGAGCCTCTACACGCTCCACGTCCTGATCATGGGTCAGGGGTGGTGGCCAGACCTCGAGGCTCCGGGCGACTACGGCGACCAGGTGCTCATCGTGCTCACGGTGGGAGCGGTCTTCGCCCTGGTGCCCCGCAGGGGCCCCTTGGAGGGGCTGGTCGTGGCGCTGTCCCGGGCCGCGGCCTCGCCGTGGACCAACCCGATCCCGCGGCCGGCCACGGTCGACGGCGCTGGACGACACCAGTGACCCAATCCAGCAGGTCAGGCGCACCGAATCACTGCCGACCCGTCACCCCGAACGGATGGACCCACATGTCTGCACCACGCCGCGCCGTCATCGGCAGCGGAGTCGCGGGGCTCACCGCCGCCCACGTGCTCAGCACGCGCGGGCCGGTGACCCTCTACGAGGCCGACCACCGTCTCGGTGGCCATGCCGACACCCACGAGGTGTCCGTGGGCGGCCGGACGATCGGAGTCGACACCGGCTTCATCGTGCACAACGACCGCACCTACCCGACGCTGCTGCGGCTCTTCCGTGAGCTCGGCGTGCAGACACAGGAGTCGGACATGAGCATGTCCGTCCGTGACGACGAGGCCGGTCTGGAGTATGCCGGGGCGCGGGCCGCGCGCGGTCTCTTCCCGCGCGCCGCGAACCTCACCAACGGCCGGTACCTGCGCATGCTCACCGAGGTGAAGAAGTTCCACCGTGAAGCCAGGGGCGTCCTCGCCCGCCAGGCCACCGACGCCGACCGGGACGAGACCCTCGGCTCGTTCGCCGACCGCTGCGGGTTCAGCCCGTACTTCACCCGTCACTTCCTGGAGCCGGTGGTGGCCGCCGTCTGGTCCTGCGACCCGGCCGTCTCGCTGCACTACCCGGCCCGCTACCTCTTCGAGTTCCTCGACCACCACGGGATGCTCACGGTCTTCGGGTCGCCCACGTGGCGCACCGTGACCGGCGGCTCGCAGCGCTATGTGGACGCCCTCGCCGCAGGCATCGCCGTCATCAAGCTGTCCACCCCCGTGCGCTCGGTCGTCGAGACCGGCGACGGTGTCGTGGTGACCGATGCCCACGGGGGAGAGGCCGCCTTCGACTCGGTGGTCATCGCCACGCACCCGCACCAGGCCCTCGCGATGCTGGCCGAGCCGACCCGCGACCAGCGCGATGTCCTCAGCGCCATCCACTACTCCACCAACGTCGCCCAGCTGCACACCGACGAGTCGGTGCTGCCTCGGTCGTCTGGTGCCCGAGCCTCGTGGAACTACTGGCGTCGGGCCGAGGGTGAGGGCACCGGGGTGCTCGTCACCTACGACCTGACGCGACTGCAGCGGCTCGACGTGACCGACCGCAGGTTCCTCGTCACACTGAACGGCGTGGACTGCGTGGACCAGCGCCTCGTCATCGACACGATGCACTACGAGCACCCCCTCTACACTCCCGAATCCGTTGCGGCCCAACGACGCCTGCCCGAGATCAACACCCCTCGCATCGCCTTCGCCGGCGCTTACCACGGGTGGGGTTTCCACGAGGACGGAGCGAGGTCCGGCGTGGTCGCCGCGGAGGCGCTCGGCGTCCCGTGGACCGAGGAGGGATCCGGTGCACCCACCGGTCACACCCGTGCCGCCCTGCCCGTGGGGGACGCCAGAGGCCTGTCGGGCGCCGACGGCGTCGACGAGACCGAGGGTGACCTCGAGGAGGTGGGCGCCCGGTGAAGGCTCCCGCCGCCACGCGCATCTACGCCACCTCGATCGTGCACGCGCGCCGGACTCCGCTGCGCCACAGCTTCCGCCACCGCAGCCACACCTGGCTGGTGGACCTTGACGAGCTGCCACGACTGGGTCTGTTGAGCCGCCTTGCGAGCTTCGAGGCCCGCGACCACCTCGGCTCGACCGAGCGCACGCTGCGCGAGAACCTCGACGCCTTCCTCGCCACCGAGGGAATCGACCTCGAGGGGGGACGGATCCTCATGCTGGCCATGCCCCGGGTCCTCGGCACGGTCTTCAACCCCATCAGCGTCTACTGGTGCCACACCGCCGACGGAGCGCTGGCCTGCAACGTCGTCGAGGTGCACAACACCTACGGCGACCGGCACGCCTACCTCGTGCACGCGGACGACCACGGCCACGCGGAGGTCGACAAGGCCCTCTACGTCAGCCCCTTCAACGACGTCTCCGGCCGGTACCGCCTCACCATCCCGACCCCCGGTGAGACGGTGCAGGTGCAGGTCGTCCTCGAGCGCCCTGACGAGGCCCCGTTCGTGGCCGGCCTGCGCGGACGAGCCCTCCCGGTGCGCACCACGACGGTGCTGCGCCTGGCCCTCACCCAGCCCCTCGAACCCCTCGCCGTCGCCGCGCGAATCCGCTGGCACGGCATCCGACTGTGGTTGCGCCGCCTGCCGGTCCAGCCACGCCCTTCCCACCACCAGGAGGCAGTCCAGTGACCACCGCCACCGCAGGCCTCTCCACCAGGCCCGCCATCGACGCCAGCCGCTGGCCCGACCTCACCGCACGTCGTGCGAAGGCGCGCCGCGCGGTCGAGGGTGCCGTGGCCCGCAAGATCTTCCTGTCGGTCGCGCGACGGCTGCCCGTGCGCATCCAGCTGGGGCGCGAGGCCATCGTCGGAGGCGCCGCCACCGACCCGACCGCCCCGCTCATGGTCATCGAGCGCCCCGAGAGCTTCTTCGCCGCACTCGGTGCCGGTGGGCTGATCGGCTTCGGGGAGTCGTACATGACCGGCGACTGGAACGCCGACGACCTGGGCGGGCTGCTCGAGGTGTTCGCCGCCCAGATGGGGACGCTGATCCCGGAGCCCCTGCAGAAGCTGCGCGCGTTCTACGTGGCCCGGGCCCCGCACAGCGACAAGAACACGACGACCAATACCCGCAACAACATCGCGCGCCACTACGACCTGTCCAACGACATGTTCGCGACCTTCCTGGACAGCACCCTCAGCTACTCCTCTGCCCTGTTCGACGGCGCCGAGGGCACGGCGCGACCCGTCGCAGGGGAGGCCGTCACCACCAGCGTCCCGACGGCCACTCCCACGTGGGCGCAGCTGCCTGACGCGCAGCGGCGCAAGATCGACCGCATGCTCGACTCCGTCGGGGTGGGTGAGGGCAGCCGGGTCCTCGAGATCGGCACCGGCTGGGGCGAGCTCGCGCTCCGGGCGGCGTCCCGTGGCGCGCGCGTGGTGTCCGTCACCCTGTCGAGCGAGCAGCAGGCCCTGGCTCGGGAGCGCATCGCGGCCGCCGGCTACGCCGACGCGGTGGACGTCGAGCTGCTCGACTACCGGCTGGTCGAGGGGGAGTTCGACGCGATCGTCTCGGTCGAGATGATCGAGGCGGTCGGCCACGAGTACTGGGGCGAGTA
Organism: Pedococcus sp. P2_A3; assembly: GCF_056405035.1. Lineage (NCBI taxonomy): Bacteria > Bacillati > Actinomycetota > Actinomycetes > Micrococcales > Intrasporangiaceae > Pedococcus > Pedococcus sp. P2_A3. The sequence continues at coordinate 23,974 of NZ_JBFUCW010000024.1, forward strand.
CTTCCGCAAGATCGACAGCCTCCTCGCACCCGGTGGCAAGGTCGCAGTCCAGGCGATCACCATGCCGCACGACCGGATGCAGGCCACCAAGTACACCTACACGTGGATCAACAAGTACATCTTCCCCGGCGGATTCCTGCCCTCGACGGAGGCGATCGTCGAGGTGAACGAGAAGGAGACGACGCTCCACGTCAGCGAGCGACTCTCGTTCGGGCAGCACTACGCCGAGACCCTGCGGCTGTGGGACGAGCGCTTCCTCGCTTCTCTCGACCGGGTGCACTCGCTGGGGTTCGACGAGGTCTTCGACCGGATGTGGCACTTCTACCTGGAGTACTCGCGGGCTGGTTTCCGCTCGGGGTACCTCGACGTCCAGCAGCTCGTGCTCGAGCGGAAAGGTGCCTGATGACCACCATTGAGAGGGTCGAGTCCTCCACTGCCACAAGGAAATCCGGCGTGGCCGTCGAGATTGCCATGGCCTTGGCGCCGTTCGTCGGAGGCGAGCTGCCGGTGCGCCTCAGCGCGTGGGACGGCAGCCAGACGGGGCCGGCCGACGCCCCCCACGTCGTCCTCCGCTCGCCGCGCGCCCTGCGTCGGCTCCTGCGCCACCCGGGCGAGCTGGGCGCCGCCCAGGCCTACGTCACCGGTGAGCTCGACGTCGAGGGCGACCTCGACGAGGCGCTGACGCACGTGTGGTCAGTGGCCCACGAGCGCCAGCTCAGCGGCATACGTCCCACTCCCGCCGCGATTGCCGCGCTCCTCAAGGTGGCCCGCAACGCCGGCGCCATCGGGCTGCCACTGCCGGCCCCCTTGAGCCAGGCCGCGCTGAGCGGGCGGCTGCACAGCCTGGGTCGCGACCGACAGGCGATCCACCACCACTACGACCTGTCCAACGACTTCTACAGCCTCATCCTCGACCCGCACATGGCCTACTCGTGTGGCTACTGGCGGTCCGAGGACGACGACTACACCGTCGAGGACGCCCAGCGTGACAAGTTCGAGCTCGTCGGCCGCAAGCTGGGCCTCGGCCCCGGGTCGCGGCTCCTCGACGTGGGCTGCGGCTGGGGTTCGATGAGCCTGTATGCCGCCGAGCACTTCGGTGCGCACGTCGTGGGCGTCACGATCGCCGCCGAGCAGAAGCGCTTCATCGACGCCCGGATCGCCGAGCGAGGACTCCAGGACCGCGTCGAGATCCGGCTGCAGGACTACCGCGACGTGCCCGAGGGCAACTTCGACGCGGTCGTGTCGCTGGAGATGGGTGAGCACGTCGGCCAGCGCAACTACCCGACCTACGCGAAGGTGCTGCACGACCGCGTCCGACCCGGTGGCCGCGTCCTGGTGCAGCAGATGTCGCGCCGCGGTCGGCACCCCGGTGGCGGCCCGTTCATCGAGTCGTTCATCGCCCCCGACATGCACATGCGTCCCGTTGGCGAGACCGTGGACCTCATCGAGGGCTCGGGGCTCGAGGTGCGCGACGTGCACGCCCTGCGCGAGCACTACGTGCGCACCGTGGGCGCGTGGCACCGCACCTTCGAGGACAACTTCGACGAGGTCGTCGGTCTCGTCGGCGAAGAGGTCGCCCGAGTCTGGCGGCTGTACCTCGTCGGAGGGGCGATGGCCTTCCGCGACGGCCGCATGGGCGTCGACCAGATCCTGGCCGTGCGCCCCGATCGCGGGGAGTCCGATGTCGAGCCGGTGCGACCGGCAGGCTGGTCATGATGTTCAACTGGTCGAACTTCCTTGCAGTCACTGGGTTTTCGCTACTGGCTATTGTCCTGTTGATGGCCGCCACGGCCGTGGAGGGCCATCGGCAGGGTCGGGTCAGCGTCGTCGACACCACCTGGGGGATCGGCTTCGTCGTCGTTGCAGCCGTGGCTGCCACCGTGGGTGACGGCGCCGGCTGGCGTCGCGTGGCGCTGCTCCTCGTCGTGGCCGTCTGGGGCCTGCGACTCGCCTGGCACATGCACCAGCGCAACAGCGGCAAGGGGGAGGACCCGCGCTACGCCGCCATGCTCGAGAAGGAGCAGGGCAACCCGACCCTGGTCGCCATCCGGAAGGTCTACGGCATCCAGGGGCTCTCCGTGTGGTTCGTGTCGCTGCCCATCCAGGTCAGTGCCGCGGCAGGTGCGGGAGTGGCGGTCGTCGCCATCGTCGGGCTGCTGCTGTGGCTCCTGGGGGTCACCTTCGAGTCGGTCGGGGACAAGCAGCTCAAGGACTTCAAGGCCGATGCAGCCAACAAGGGCAAGGTCATGGACCGCGGTCTCTGGTCCTGGACGCGGCACCCCAACTACTTCGGGGACTCCTGTGTCTGGTGGGGGATCTGGCTGGTGGCCGCCAGTGCGTGGCCCGGTGTCCTGACCGTCCTCTCCCCGGTGGCGATGACGTACTTCCTCGTGTTCGCCACGGGAGCCAGGCTGCTCGAGAAGCACATGGCGCAGCGCCCCGGCTACGCCGAGTACCAGCAGCGCACCAGCTACTTCCTGCCCAGACCGCCGCGCGGCTGAGAGGTAAACCACAGCAAACGGCCGCAAACCTGCACGCAACCCGCTACCATCCTCGATGGCGAGCAGGGCGCCACGGAGCCGGGTTGAGCGGAGGTGGACGCCGGTGGACGGTGACCCCATGGACGCCGTCGTCGCTGCGGCGAGGACGGGTGACCGGGCTGCCTTCGGACGGTTGTGGCTCGAGCTCTCGCCCCGCGTGGCCGGGTACCTGCGCTCGCACGGCGTCGCCGAGGCCGACGACGTCACGAGCGAGGTGTTCCTCGCGGTGTTCCGGCTGATGGGGCACTTCTCCGGCGGGGGCGCCGCCTTCCGGGCCCTGGTCTTCACGGTCGCGCACCGCAGGCAGGTGGACTGGCACCGGCAGCGCGCCCGCCGAGGGACGTGGCTGACCCTGGATGACGCCGGACCCGACCCGGTGACCCCCTCGGCCGAGAACGCAGCCCTGGCGGTCCTCTCCGAGCAGCACGTGGTCGAGGTGCTGGGCACCCTCACCCCGGACCAGCGATCCGTGCTCACGCTGCGCGTGGTGGCCGACCTCAGCCTCGAGGAGACGGCGGCCGTGCTGGGCAAGGACGTGGGTTCCGTCAAGTCCTTGCAGCACCGGGCCCTGACCCGGCTCCGCAGAAAAGTTTCGCCAGAGCCGTATCCCTGGGAGGCCCTCGCGCGATTGCACCCCCGACATGCCTGAACCCGAAGACACCACCCAAGGACTGCACCTGCCGGCCAGCGACCCGGCGGCTGCGGCCGTCGAGGCCTTGCGTGCCTTGGCCTCCCAAGGGCCGGTGGAAGCCAGTGCTGAGCTGGCGGCGTTCTTCGACGACCCGGCTCTGCAGGGTCCAGGCGCCACCCCCCACTCCAGGAGCGATCTCGTGACCGTTGTTCGACTTCCCCTTCGCCGTGCCGGCCGTGTTGCCGTTGCCGTCGGCGCCGCCCTCGCCCTTGCAGATCTCGGCGGCGTGGCCGTGGCTGCGACCGGTGGCCCCCAGGACCGTGGGCCCGCCCAGGTGCAGGAGGACGACCCGAGCGAGACCACGACGACCTCGGCCACCACCGAGCCCGAGTCGACCGAGACGGAGTCCACCGAGACGGCCACGGCAGAGCCCGAGGAGTCCGACAGCGCGGACGAGAGCACCAGCTCCGGCACGCACACGGCCAACCCGACGGCCTCGGCCAACCACCATGACGGCAAGGGCAGCGACGACCAGCACGCCGATGTCAACGGTGGTGGCGAGGTCGACCACCGCGCCGAGCACTCGCCGACGGCCCACCCCACCGGTGGCGACAACGGCGACGACCAGGGCGACGACGGCGACACCGAGGCGCCGGCGGCTCAGGGTGGCGGCGGGTCGCACGGCCACTGAGCCGCACCCCGCTACCCACGCGTGACCGGTGGTTGCCCTGAGCCATGCGGGGCAGCCACCGGCCCGCGCCCGGGGAAGCGCCCGGGCTAGAGTCCGCTCGTGGACTGTCTGTTCTGCCGGATCATCGACGCCGCGCTGCCGTCCACCGTGGTGCTCGACGAACCGTTCACCCTCGGCTTCCTCGACACCAGGCCCCTCTTCAAGGGCCACGTGCTCCTCGTGCCCAAGATCCACGTCGACACCCTCGTCGACCTGCCCGCGGAGCTCCTGCCGGTGCTGATGGGCGCCGCCCAGCGGGTGTCCGGGGCCGTGGTCGCGGGTCTGGGTGCGCAGGGCTCGTTCGTCGCGGTGAACAACGTCGTCTCCCAGTCGGTCCCGCACCTGCACGTGCACGTGGTGCCGCGCACCAAGGGCGACGGCCTGCGTGGCTTCTTCTGGCCGCGCACGAAGTACGCCTCGGACGACGAGGCGCAGGAGTATGCCGCGCGGCTGGCCGCCGCCCTCCCGCCCCCACCCGCCTGAGCCGGGTCTTTGAGCGATCCGACGGGTCAGGGTCCGTAGGATCGCTCAAAGACCCGGGGGAGCTGTCGGTGGGGGATGGCAGGATCGGCTCCGTGCGCAGCCACACGGTGATGTCGTCGCCCCTCGGCGACCTGACGCTCGTGGCGGAGGACGGCTGCCTGGTCGGCTGCTTCATGGCGCTGCCCGACCGCGACCGGTCCGCCGAGAGCCTCGGCGTGCCCGCCGGGGACGCAGCGGTCGACCCGGTCCTGGTCGATGCCTCGACGCAGCTGGGTGAGTACTTCGCGGGGGAGCGCTCGGAGTTCGACCTCCCCCTGGCGCCCCACGGCGACGACTTCCAACAGCGCGTCTGGGCGCTGCTGTGCGAGATCCCCTACGGCGAGACCCGCAGCTACGGCCAGCTCGCGCGGGCGCTCGGCGACGTCAACCTCAGCCAGGCGGTCGGGTGGGCCAACGGCCGCAACCCCATCAGCATCATCGTCCCCTGCCACCGGGTGATCGGGGCCGACGGCAGCCTGGTCGGCTACGCGGGTGGTCTCGACCGCAAGCGCTTCCTCCTGTCGCTGGAGGAACCGCCTGCTGAGGAGGCCGACCGGCTCTTCTGAGGACCGGTGGGGCCCGTGCTGTGACGGGTGTGACCACTGTCCGTTTGGTGGTCGTCCGTTCGTCCGGCATTGCCCCGGATCGTGCGTGCCGGCTCGCCTCGGCAGGGACGATCCCGGTGGGAAGGGAGCGCCATGCGGAGGCACCAGACGGGAGCCGCGGTGTTCGTGGCTGCGGCCGTGCTCCTCAGTGCCTCCACCGCGCCCCGGGCCGACGACTCGAAACCGCCATCGCGACCGGGTGCCGATCGCTCCGGAGTCGTCCTCGCCGCGGTGCCTGCGCGGTACTCGTTCGACGACCTGGCCCCGACCGAGGCAGCCGCCCTGACCCGGGACCCGACCCCGGCGCCCCTGCCCGCAGGCCCGCCCACGCCACCGCGGCCTCCGAGCGGCGGCGCCAACGGCAGCTCGCCGGCCGCGGGGACGCCCCAGGCTGTGCTGGCGGCCGCCTACCGCAAAGCGGTGTCCCAGGCGCCGGCGGGCTGCCATCTGCGCCCCGAGCACCTGGCCGCGATCGGCCAGGTCGAGTCCGGCTCGATCGGTGGGCGTTCGGTGACCTCGGGGCACCGGGTCACCCCGGCGATCTACGGCCCGCTGCTGGACGGTGGTCCCTTCGCCGTGGTGCGCGACAGTGACGGGGGCGCCTACGACGGCGACGGCGAGTATGACCGCGCGATGGGTCCGCTGCAGTTCCTCCCGGGCACCTGGAGCTGGGCCGGGCGCGATGGCGACGGTGACGGCCGCCGCGACCCGCAGAACGTCTTCGATGCCGCCCTCGCGACCGCCGGCTACCTGTGTCTCGACGGGCGGGACCTCTCCCGACCCGGTGACCTGCGCTCCGCGGTGCTGTCCTACAACCAGTCCGACGAGTACCACTCGGCGGTGGTCGAGTGGGTGTCCTACTTCCGCCAGCACGGCTTGGCCGCACTGACGAGCGTCGCCTTCCGCGTCGGCTCGGGAGGCCGGGCCAGCGCGTTGCCCGCGCCGGAGCCCGCTCCCGCGGTCCCGACCCTCGCTCCCGGCAGGACCACCGCCGCCAAGAGCGCCGCGCCCAAGGCCTCGCCGGCCCCTGCCGCGCGCTCCACGTCGCCCACCACCCCACCCGGCCCGCCAGCACCCACCGCTCCCGCGCCGCAGCCGACGACGACCCCCACCGTGCCGCCCACGACGCCGGATCCCACGACGCCGGACCCCACGACGACCACGGCACCCCCTCCGACGACCACCACGCCACCGCCGGACCCCGAGCCGACCCCCGCCGGCTGACCACGGGCTGGGACGGCGACGTGACGCGCGTCGCACTCCACGCACGGAGGCGACGGGCCGGCATACCGGGGGGTCTAGCGTCGTTGAGCACAGTGGCTGCTGGTCCGCGCAGCAGACGTCAGTGAGGACGGCACCCCGCTTGGGGTAGCCGTCCTTCGTCTTTCACAGGAGAGTGGTGGAATGACCTCGCAGCAGGTGCCCACAACAGCCTCGCGTCACCGGGTCGTCGTCATCGGTTCTGGCTTCGGTGGCCTCTTCGGCACCCAGGCACTCAAGCACGCCGACGTCGACGTCACGCTGATCGCCAAGACCACGCACCACCTCTTCCAGCCCCTGCTCTACCAGGTGGCGACCGGCATCCTCTCCGAGGGAGAGATCGCCCCCGCCACGCGTGAAGTCCTTGCCCGCCAACGCAATGCGCGTGTGCTCCTCGGCAACGTCACGCACATCGACCTCGCCGCGAAGACCGTGACCTCCCGGGTGCTCGACCGCGACACGGTGACGCCCTACGACACCCTGCTCGTCGCGGCCGGGGCGGGGCAGTCCTACTTCGGCAACGACCACTTCGCCCAGTTCGCGCCGGGCATGAAGTCGATCGATGACGCCCTCGAGCTGCGCGGGCGCATCTTCGGGTCGTTCGAGTGGGCCGAGCTGGCCAGCACGCCGAAGGAGATCGAGCGGCTCATGACGTTCGTCGTCGTGGGTGCCGGCCCGACCGGGGTGGAGATGGCTGGCCAGATCGCCGAGCTCTCCCGTCGCACGCTGCGCAGGGACTTCCGCAACATCGACACCAGCCGGGCCCGCATCGTCCTGCTGGATGCCGCACCGACCGTGCTGGCCGCCTTCGGCGACCGCCTGGGTGCGAAGGCCGCCCAGCGACTCGCCGAGATCGGCGTCGAGGTGCAGCTGGGTGCCAAGGTCACCGGGGTGGACGCCACGGGCATCGACGTCGTGGACGCCGACGGCACCCACCGCCGCATCGAGTCGGTCTGCAAGGTGTGGGCGGCCGGCGTCCAGGCGTCCGAGCTCGGCGCCCAGCTGGCCGAGCAGTCGGGAGCACAGCTCGACCGCGCCGGGCGGATCGCCGTGAACGACGACCTCACGCTCCCGGGCCACCCCGAGGTCTTCGTGGTCGGTGACATGGCCTCGATCAAGGGTTACCCCGGCGTGGCGCAGGTGGCGATCCAGGGCGCCCGCTACGCCGCCGGCCAGATCAAGCGGCGGCTCGCGGGCAAGGAGCCGAAGGGCCCGTTCGAGTACCACGACAAGGGCTCGATGGCGACGATCTCGCGGTTCAGCGCGGTCGCCTCGATCGGCAACCTGCGGTTCACCGGGTTCATCGCCTGGCTGCTGTGGCTGGCCGTCCACCTCGTCTACATCATCGGCTTCAAGCACCGCCTGACCACGCTCCTGCACTGGACGGTGAGCTTCCTCGGCCGTGGCCGCTCCGAGCGCACGGTCACCGAGCAGCAGGTGTTCGCCCGCACCGCGATCGAGCAGCTCGGCTCCGACTACGCGCCGTCGCTGCCACGCGTCCCCTCCGACAAGAAGGCGCCTGCCCAGTCGGTGGCCCAGGCTCGCGAAGAGGGCAGCCGCATCCTCTGACGGGAGTCGTCGCCCGCGTCGAGCCGCCGTGCCCGCTGCGTGAGATGACGCGTGCTCGGCGGGCGACTCGCCTAGGGTGGCGCCATGCCGCTGGACTACCCGATCCACGAGACGACACTGGCCAACGGGCTGCGGGTCGTCGTCTCACCTGACTCCTCCGTGCCGACCGTCACCGTCAACATCTGGGTGAACGTCGGGTCCCGGCACGAGGTGCCCGGCCGCACCGGGTTCGCGCACCTCTTCGAGCACCTGATGTTCCAGGGCTCGCGGCACATCGCCAGCGGCGAGCACTTCACCCGGTTGATGGCCGAGGGTGGCCGCCTCAACGCGACGACGTGGTTCGACCGCACCAACTACTTCGAGACCATCCCCAAGGGGGCCTTCGAGCTGGCCCTCTGGATGGAGGCCGACCGGCACGGGCACCTGCTCGACGCGGTGACGCAGGAGAACCTCGACAACCAGCGCGACGTGGTCAAGGAGGAGAAGCGGCAGCGCTACGACAACGTCCCCTACGGCACCGCCCTCATCGAGGTGTATGCCGCGGTGTTCCCGGCCGGGCACCCGTACCACCACCCCACGATCGGCTCCATGGAAGACCTCGACGCCGCCAGCCTCGTGGACGTGCACGACTTCTTCCGGCGCTACTACGGCCCCAACAACAGCGTCCTCACCCTGGTCGGCGACGTCACGCCGGAAGAGGGGTTCGCGGCGGCGGAGCGCTACTTCGGTCACCTCCCGGCCTCCGCGGAGCCGGCCAGGCCCGCGGTCCCGCCCCTGGCGCCCCTCGAGTCGCCGGTGCGGGTGGACCGGCCGGGCAACGTCCCCAACGACCGCCTGCACATCGCCTTCCGGCTGCCGGTCGACAACACCCCCGAGTTCTTCGCCGCAGGCCTGGCCATCGACGCGCTCGGCGGACTCTCGACCTCCCGCCTGGTGCAGCGACTGGTCCGGCGCGAGCAGGTCGCCAACGCAGTGCAGGCTCACGCGATGGGCTTCGTCGACGGAGTCTCGCTGGGCTTCTTCGTCCTCGACGTCGCCGACGGCCAGGACCCCGAAGCCCTGGAGGCCGCGGTGGTGGAAGAGCTGGAGCGGTTCGTGCAGGAGGGGCCCACCGAGGTCGAGATGGAGTCGGCGATGGCGCAGTCGGAGCGGTCGTGGCTCTCGGCGCTCGCGGGGCAGGAGGAACGGGCTGACCTGATCAGCCAGCACGTGCTGCTCCACCGGGACGGCCAGTTCGTCAACACCTTCCTCGACCGGATCGGCGAGGTCGGTCCTGACGAGGTCCGTGCCGCCGCTGCCCACTGGCTGCGACCCGAGAGCCGGGCTGTCGTCCGGCACCTGTCCGTCCGCGACGAGGAGGAGGTGGCGTGAGCGACGTCAGTGCGCCGACCGAGCGCGTCTTCGACGACGGCACCCCGCCGGAGCCCCCGGTGCAACCACCGGCTGCATGGCAGTTCGCGACTCCCGCCCGGCACACGCTGTCCAACGGCATCGAGCTGTTGACCTACGACATCCCCGGTCAGTACGTCGTCTCGGTGCGCACCGTGCTGCCGTTCCCGCTGTCCGTCGAACCCCGCGAGGTCGAGGGCGTCGCGAGCATTATGGCACGGCTGCTCGACGAGGGCACGGCTGAGCACTCGCCCGAGGAGTTCGCAGAACTGTTGGAGCGCAAGGGAATTGCCCTCGGCGCGTCGGTCACCGATGGTGGGCTCGGCGTCGACCTCGACGTGCCGAAGCGTCGCCTCCCCGAGGCCCTCGACCTGCTCCGTCAGGCCCTGGCCGAGCCGGTCTTCCCCGAGCCGGAGGTGGACCGCCACCGCAAGACGCGGCTGGCCCAGATCGAGCAGGAACGGGCACTCGCACCCCAGCGGGCAGCGCAGGAGTTCATCGCGACCTTCTTCGACGCGGCTGAGCGCGCCTCGCGTCCCACCGCCGGCACCGCCGCCAGCATCACGGCCCTCACCCGCCAGCACGTCGTCGACTTCCACGCCGAGCGGGTCGGTCCGACCGGCATGACCGCCGTCGTCGCCGGCGACCTCTCCGGCCTCGACGTCGTCACGCTGGCCGAGGACACCCTCGGCACCTGGCGCAACGACCACCACGTGCCCGCGCCCGCTGCCACGGCGCCGGCACGCGCCGGTGACGCCGCCCGCGTGGTGCTCGTCGACCGGCCGGGGTCCGTGCAGAGCGAGCTCCTGGTGGGCTGGGCCGGCCCCGATCGCCACACGAAGACGGGCTGGGCGGCATACCCGGTCCTGGGGTTCATGGTGGGTGGCTCACCGAACGCACGCATCGACGCGGTGCTGCGCGAGGAGAAGGGATACACCTACGGCATCCGCTCGGTCTTCCGTCCGCGCCGCGTCGGGGGACTCTTCCTCACCTCCGGCTCGGTCCGCGCCGACGCCACGGTGGAGTCGGTGCGCCTGCTGCTCGACCTCCTCGAGTCGGGCCGTGAGGGGTTCAGTGCCGAGGAGGTGCGTGCCGGTGTCGACTTCATCAGCAAGACGGCCCCGGGTCGCTTCGCGACGGCCGACGCCGTGGCCGACGAGGCCGTCACGATGGCCCTCGACGGCCTCACCACCGACTTCACCACCCAGACCCTCGAGGCCATGCGCAGGCTCGACGGCGAGCAGCTCACCGCCGCCTACCGCGAGTGGGTGCAGGGGGAGTGGACCGTCGTGGTGGTCGGCGATGCCAAGTCGTATGCCGAGGGCGTGCGTGGGCTGGGCGTGGGCGACGTCAGCATCGTCCCCGCCTGAGCGGACGACGGACGACCGTCGGCGATCAGTCAGGCGCGGGCGTCGGTGCCCAGGCGGGCCAGGACCTCGTCGTGCAACAGGCCGTTGGTGGCCAGCGCGTTGCCGCCCCACGGACCGTCCTTGCCGGCCAGGGACGTGAACCGGCCGCCTGCCTCGGTGACGATCGGCACCAGGGCGGCCATGTCGTAGACGGCGAGGTCGGGCTCGGCCGCGATGTCGACGGCGCCCTCGGCGACGAGCATGTAGGACCAGAAGTCGCCGTAGGCCCGGCTGCGCCAGCAGTCGTCGGTGAGCTGGAGGAGCTCCTCGTGACGGTCGACCTCGCGCCACCCCTTGAGGCTGGAGTAGGAGACCGAGGCGTCGGCGATGTCGGAGACGGCGGAGACATGGATCCGCTTGGCGGCGGCCAGGCTGCGACCGGACCAAGCCCCGGAGCCGTTCGCAGCCCACCAGCGCCGCCCCAGGGCGGGGGCGGCCACCAGACCCAGCACGGGCATGTCGTTGTCGACCAGGGAGATCAACGTCGCCCACACCGGGACACCACGCACGAAGTTGTGGGTGCCGTCGATGGGGTCGATGACCCAGCGTCGCGGCCCGTGACCGGTGGTCTCGAACTCCTCGCCCTCGACGGCGTCGCGGGGTCGCGTGCGCTTGAGCTGGGACCGCACGAGCTCCTCGGCGTCCTTGTCGGCATCGCTGACCAGCGACAGGTCCGGCTTGGACTCCACCACGAGGTCGTGCGCCCGGAAGCGGGACATGGTGATCCGCTCGACCGCGTCGGCCAGGACATGGGCAAGGCGCAGGTCGTCGTCATAGGGCACCTGTCCACGCTAGCCCGTCAGCCCGCCCGGGCGGTGGACCCCGGCGCCTGCGGCGGGCCTCCTCGAGCCGGGAGGCGGCTGCGCGGGCCTGGGAGGCACCGTTGGGCATTCCAAACCAAATAGCATCAAATAGGGATAAAGGGCACCTCGGCCGAAGATCTGCTCTCAAGTCGGCGGCAGGACGATCACGTTTTTGTCTCGGCTTGGCCCAGAGCGTCGCCTTTGCTCCCTCCTTGCCATTTGATGGGTGCCACAACACGAACGCCCTGTGCGTTACAGGGCTGCGCTCCACTCGGTGCACAGCCCGGACCGACCGCCCATCAATCTGGGCGGCAGACCCTAAGTAGGAGGACGTCAATGCGAGGAACTACTCGCACGGTGGCCCTGGTTGCCGGAGTCGCTTCCGTGGCGCTGCTCGCAGCAGCCTGTGGTGGCGGCAACAGCAGCAAGGACACCAGCTCCAGCTCCGCTGGCAAGACCGGCGGGGCTGTCACGGTCCGCGGGTGCAACCCCCAGAACCCCCTTGTCCCGGGTAACACGAACGAGACCTGCGGCGGCAACGTGCTCGACGCGATCTCGGCCAAGCTCGTGCACTACAACCCCGAGACCGCGGCTCCCGAGAACGACATCGCCGACAAGATCGAGACGTCGGACAACCAGAACTTCACCGTGACCCTGAAGAAGGGTTACAAGTTCCAGGACGGCACCGAGGTCAAGTCGAAGAACTTCGTCGACGCCTGGAACTGGGTTGCCGCCGGCGAGAACGCCGCCCTGGGCAGCTACTTCTTCGACCCGATCGAGGGCTACGCCGACACGCAGTGCACCGGCACCGGCACCGACCCCTGTGCAGGCGCTGGCAAGGCCAAGACCAACAAGCTCAGCGGTCTGGTGGTGAAGGACGACTACACCTTCACGATCAAGACGAAGGAGAAGGTCTCGAACCTTCCGGTCCGCCTCGGCTACACCGCCTTCGCCCCGGTTCCGGACTCGTTCTTCAACGACCCGAAGGCCTTCGGTGAGAAGCCGATCGGCGCGGGTCCGTTCAAGTTCGACAGCTGGACCAAGAACACCGAGATCAAGATCAGCAAGTTCGCTGGCTACTCGGGCAAGTTCGCCGGCAAGCTGGACAGCATCACGTTCAAGATCTACCAGGACGACGACGCCGCCTACAACGACGTCATCGCCAACCAGCTCGACGTGATCGACACCATCCCGTCCTCGGCCCTCATCGATGACAAGTACAAGACCGACCTGCCGGACCGCAACCTGTCCAAGGCTGTCGGCGTCATCCAGGCGATCAACTTCCCGCCGGCGAAGACGGACCCGAACTACTCGGACGTCAAGCTGCGTCAGGCGATCTCGATGGCCATCGACCGTCCGACCATCGTCAAGCAGATCTTCAACAACACGCGTCAGCCCGCCACCGGCTGGGTCTCCCCGGTCGTTGACGGCTACAAGGCCAACGCCTGTGGTGAGTCCTGTGTCTTCGACGCTGCCAAGGCCAAGGCCAAGCTCGACGAGGCCGGTGGCTTCAAGGGCGGCAAGATGACGATCTCCTACAACGCCGACTCCTCCCACAAGGCGTGGGTCGAGGCGACCTGCAACTCGATCAAGACCGCTCTCGGTGTCGACTGTGTCGCCACCCCCGTGGTCGACTTCGCCACGTTCCGTAGCCTGATCACGGACCGCAAGATGAAGGGCATGTTCCGCGCCGGCTGGCAGATGGACTACCCGTCCATCGAGAACTTCCTCGCCCCGCTCTACGGCACCGGTGCCGGCTCGAACGACAGCGACTACAGCAGCGCCCAGTTCGACCAGCTCCTCAAGGAGGCCGCGGCGGCCAAGGACGGCCCGTCCGCCAACGCCAAGTACCAGGAGGCCGAGGGTGTGCTCGCCAGCGACATGGCGTCCATCCCGATGTGGTACTCCACCGCTCAGTTCGGTTGGTCGAACAAGGTCACGAACGTGAAGGTCACCGCGTTCGGCACGATCGACTTCTCCACCCTGCAGCTGAAGTAGCACGCCCGTCCCGGTTCCCCCGCCCCAAGGGTGGGGGAACCGGGACAGCGTCGTCGGCCTGCCGGCCCAGTGCCGGCAGGCCGATGGCCTGTCCGGGGTCAGTTGAGGGGTTACCCCCGCCTCCTGACACCCGCACCATCCATACGACTATGTTGTGAGATGCACACGGGCGTGCAGGCCTCGCCCCCGCTCACGGCTCGTCCAGCCACGCCACGGGAACACCCCACCCGACGGCGTCAGATCAAGGGAGGTGACGTGTACAAGTACATCCTTCGGAGAATGCTCCAGATGATCCCGGTGCTGCTTGGGTCCACGTTCATTATCTTTGCCATGGTTTTCGCACTGCCCGGAGACCCCACGGCAGGCATGTGTGGCGAGCGGCCCTGTGCGCCGGCGTTCGTCGCCAAGTTCCGCGCCGAGCACAACCTGAACGACCCGCTGCCGACTCGGTACGCGAAGTACATGGGCAACCTGGCCAAGGGCGACCTCGGCACCACGTTCCGCAACGTCAAGGTTTCGCAAGAGCTCGAACAGCGCTACCCCACGACCGCGAAGCTGGCCGGCATGGCCGTCCTCTTCGAGACGATCATCGGCGTCATCGCCGGTGTGCTCGCGGGCATCCGCAAGGGCAAGTTCATGGACAACCTCGTCCTGGTGAGCACCCTGTTCGTCATCGCGATCCCCATCTTCGTCATCGGGGCCACGCTCCAGTACTACCTCGGCGTCCGAGCCAAGCTCTTCCCGGTCACGGTGTCGCCAGATGCGACGGTCTACGAGCTGCTGCTCCCAGCCTTCGTGCTCGGAAGCGCCTCGATCGCGTACGTCGCGCGGCTGACCCGGACGAACCTCGTGGAGAACCTGCGGGCCGACTACCTGCGCACTGCCATCGCGAAGGGCCTGACCCGGCAACGCGCCATCGGTCTGCACGCCCTGCGCAACTCCCTGATCCCGGTGGTCACCTTCATCGGTGCCGACTTCGGTGGACTGCTCGGCGGCGCRATCGTCACCGAACGGATCTTCAACATCCAGGGCGTGGGTGGTTACCTCTTCACCGGCATCCGCAACCGCGACGGCGTCTCCGTGGTGGGCACGGTGACCGTCCTGGTGCTGGTGTTCCTGCTCGTCAACCTGCTCGTCGACCTGTTGTACGGCGTGCTCGACCCGAGGATCAGCCATGACTGAGGCATCGACCATTGCCGTTGGCGCCGAGACCAGCACTCCCACCCCGGGACAGGACGAGGCCCGCTCACTCACGTCGGACGCCTGGCGTTCGCTCAAGAAGAACCCGATCTTCTGGGTCTCCGTGGTCCTGATCGTGCTCTTCGTGCTGATGGCCGCCTGGCCCTCGCTGTTCACCAACGTCGACCCGAACGCCGCCATCCTCAAGGAGGCCCGGCAGAAGCCGAGCGGCAGCGCGTGGTTCGGCCGCGACATCCAGGGCTACGACATCTACTCGCGCACCATCTACGGTGCCCGGGCATCCATCCTCGTCGGTGTCTTCGCGTCGATCGCCACCGTCCTCATCGGTGGGGCGATGGGTGTTGCCGCGGGGTACTACGGCGGCTGGCTCGA
Organism: Pedococcus sp. P2_A3; assembly: GCF_056405035.1. Lineage (NCBI taxonomy): Bacteria > Bacillati > Actinomycetota > Actinomycetes > Micrococcales > Intrasporangiaceae > Pedococcus > Pedococcus sp. P2_A3. Next base: position 39,002 of record NZ_JBFUCW010000024.1, read on the forward strand.
CTCGTTCATCTCGCGCATCACGGACATCTTCTTCGCGATCCCGCTGCTCCTCGGCGGCATCCTGTTCATGGCGACCTTCCCGAACGACGTCAACTCGCCCTACCTGCTCGTGGTGCTCAAGGTGGTGCTGGTGCTCTCGATCTTCGGGTGGCCCGGCCTCGCCCGGCTCATGCGGTCGAGCGTCCTGCAGGTGAAGCCCAACGACTACGTGCAGGCAGCCCGTGCACTCGGGGCGACGCCCTGGCGCATCATCCGGGCCCACGTGCTCCCCAACGCCCTCGCGCCGATGATCGTCGTGGCGACGATCAACCTCGGTGTCTTCATCTCGGTGGAGGCCACGCTGAGCTTCCTCGGAATCGGGCTGACGCCGCCTGCGGTGTCATGGGGTGTGGCCATCTCCGACGCCATCGTGGCGTTGCGGACGACCCCGCACATCCTGCTGTTCCCCAGCCTCTTCCTGAGCCTGGCGGTGCTGGCCTTCATCATGCTCGGCGACGCGGTGCGCGATGCCTTCGACCCGAAGTCGCGCTGAGGCGGGAGAAAAGACAACTGATGACTACCTCTGAAACCATGGCTCGCCAGTCGGCGAAGTCCTCTGGTCACACCTACACGCCCAAGGACGGACTCCTGCTGGAGGTGGAGGACCTCCACGTCGAGTTCCACACCCCCGACGGCGTGGCCAAGGCGATCAACGGCGTCAACTTCGACCTCCACCAGGGTCAGACCCTGGCCATCCTCGGTGAGTCGGGGTCCGGCAAGTCCGTGACCGCCCAGGCCATCATGGGCATCCTCGACATGCCGCCCGCGGTGATCCCCAAGGGTCAGATCCGCTACTGCGGCGAGGACCTGCTGACCATGCCCGTCGAGCAGCGGCGCAGGACCCGCGGCCCGGAGATCGCGATGGTCTTCCAGGACGCGCTCTCGTCGCTGAACCCGGTGTTCCCGGTCGGCTGGCAGATCGCCGAGATGTTCCGCGTGCACCGCGGCATGAACAAGTCCGACGCCCTCGAGCGTGCGGTCAAGCTCATGCAGCGCGTGCAGATCCCGGCTGCCAAGGAGCGGGTGAAGGCCTACCCGCACCAGTTCTCCGGCGGTATGCGCCAGCGCATCATGATCGCGATGGCGATCTCGCTCGACCCGGCCGTGCTCATCGCCGACGAGCCCACCACCGCCCTGGACGTCACCGTCCAGGCGCAGATCATGGCGCTGCTGCAGGAGCTCCAGGAGGAGCGCCAGATGGGGCTCATCCTCATCACGCACGACCTCGGTGTCGTCGCCGACGTCGCCGACAAGATCGCGGTGATGTATGCCGGCCGGATCGTCGAGCGAGCGGACGTCTTCGACCTCTACCGCCAGCCCGGCCACCCGTACACCAAGGGCCTGCTGGAGTCGATCCCGCGTCTGGACCAGAAGGGTCAGCAGCTCGCCGCCATCGGTGGCCTGCCGCCCAACCTCATGCGGATCCCTCCGGGCTGCGCGTTCAACCCGCGGTGCAAGTACGCCCAGGACGTGTGCCGCGAGGAACGTCCTGCCCTGCTCGAGGTCGCTCCCGGCCGAGAGAGCGCCTGCCACTTCGCCGAGGAGGTCCTCCATGGCTGAGGCCATTCTGACCGCGACCGACCTGGTCAAGTACTACCCCATCAAGGGCGGCGTGCTGCGCCGCACGGTGGGCAACGTCAAGGCCGTCGACGGCGTCAGCTTCGAGCTCCGCAAGGGTGAGACGCTGGGCATCGTCGGCGAGTCCGGGTGTGGCAAGTCCACCCTCGGCCGTCTCCTGATGCGCCTGGAGGAGCCCACCTCGGGCAGCGTGGTCTTCGACGGCGTCGACATGTACGCCCAGAAGGGCCGGGCGATGCGTCGGCTCCGACGCGACATCCAGATCGTGTTCCAGGACCCCTACACCTCGCTCAACCCTCGCAAGACGGTCGGCGACATCGTGGGGGAGCCCTTCGACATCCACCCCGACGTGGTGCCGAAGAAGGGCCGCCGCAAGGCCGTCCAGGACCTGCTCGACCTCGTGGGCCTCAACCCGGAGCACATCAACCGCTACCCCCACCAGTTCTCCGGTGGCCAGCGGCAGCGCATCGGTATCGCCCGCGGCATCGCGCTCAACCCCAAGGTGCTGATCTGCGACGAGCCGGTGTCTGCGCTCGACGTGTCGGTGCAGGCGCAGGTCGTCAACCTGATGGAGAAGCTGCAGGACGAGCTCGGCCTGTCCTACATCTTCATCGCCCACGACCTGTCCGTCGTCCGGCACATCTCGGACCGCGTCGGCGTCATGTACCTCGGCAAGATGGCAGAGCTGGGGGAGGAGGACGAGATCTACGGTCGTCCCACCCACCCCTACACCCAGGCCCTGCTCTCGGCCGTCCCGGTGCCCGACCCGACGCTGCGTGACAAGCGCGAGCAGATCGTCCTCAAGGGTGACGTCCCGTCGCCCGCCAACCCGCCCTCGGGCTGCCGCTTCCACACGCGGTGCTGGAAGGCGCAGGACAAGTGCAAGGCCGACATCCCGCTGCTGGAGCTGCGCCCCGACGGCGTCGCCGAGCACCTGTCGGCGTGCCACTTCGCTGCTCCGCGGGAGATCATCGAGACGATCGACCTCACTGCGGTCGACCCGAAGGCGCAGACCGCCGGCGCCTGATCGCACGACCCTCCACGGTGCCGTCCTCCCCTCACGGAGGACGGCACCGTGTCGTTCTCGGCCCTACTGCCGGCTGGGCAGCCGCCGGTTGAGCGAGAAGATCCGGCCGAGCAGGGGCATCAGCACGATGTTGAGGCCGTGCAGGATCCCGATGATCAGGAGTATGCCGCCGAGTCGCCCGAGCTCGAAGGTCACCTGTTCCGCCGTGACCTTGCCCGAGATCGAGTTCTGCCACTCCGCCTGGGGGGCGACGTGGACGCTGAAGAGGATGTAGGCGGCGAAGATCAGGTAGTACACGATGTCGGTCAGCACGATGTAGCTCTTGCCCGTGAGCGGGTTGTCGTGGAAGACGTCGGCGGCATACGCCCTGCCGAAGCGCTTGATGAACGGGCCGAGCCACAAGGCCATGGCCAGCAGGGCGAGGTTGGTGCCCACCTCCAGGATCCACCAGGGCATGTGCAGTCCTTTCCCATCTCTCGGTGTGAATGCCAGCACGCAGGCCGCCACGGCGGCGGTACCAGCCAGCCAGAGGCCTCCGGCGCGCACCAGGCGGCGGCGTCGGGCGCGGTCGTCGTCGATGGAGGCGACCACTCGGGCGAAGAGGTCCGGTGACGGCTCGGACCGGGTCCCTTCGGTCACGAGGGCCTCGTGCAGGCGTTCCTCGAGGGTGCTCATCGCTTCTCCTCCAGAGTGCTCGCGAGGGCACGCATACCCCGCTGCAGGTGTGTCTTGACCGAGTTGGCGGAGATGCCCAGGGTCGTGGCGATGGCCTCGACCGGCAGGTCGAGGTAGTAGCGCAGGACGAGGCAGTCGCGTTGCCGGTGGGGCAGGCTCCGCAGGGCGGCGACCACCTCCGACCGCGACTCGCGGGCGGTGGCCGTCTCCTCCGCCGACGGCTCGTCGGGGATCGCGGGCGGTCGGTGGCGCAGGGAGACGAGTCCGCGACGGTTGTGGTCGCGGGCCAGGTTGATGACGATCGAGCGCAGGTAGGCAGCGGCCCGCTCGAGGTCGCGGATCCGGTGCGCGCTGCGCGACAGGCGGATGAACGCCTCCTGCACGAGGTCCTCGGCTGCAGTGCGGTCCTCCACGAAGAACCTCGCGAGCGACACCAGCCGGGCAGCCTCGGCGGCGAAGAGCGCGGCGACGAGGGCGTCGGGGGTCGGGACCGCCGACGTCTCTCGTGCTCCAGCTTCCACTACACCCACAGACTCCATCACCTCGACAGACGAACCAGCAGAGCCGTTGGGTGACAACGATTTTCGGTGATTTTTCCTGTCACCCGGGGCGTTGTGGTGTCGCGTCAGTGAGGTGTCAGCACCACGTCACCACAGGGCAAGGAGAGCATCATGGAACACCGTCAGTCATCACCTCTTTGGCGGAGGACGGCCACCGCAGCAGCCTGCGCCGCCATCCTCGGCGTGGGCGCAGCAGTCGCCCCCGCCGTCGCGGGCGCCGCCACCAGCTTCCGGGGGAACCTGCACCTGCTCCTCAGCGGGAAGGGCGCGCCGTTCGCCGACGCGTCGGCCAAGCTCACCCTCGTCGGTCATGGCGACGCGTCCACAGCGGTGCTGGTGGTCCACGGCGTGGACCCCGCACAGGCCGGGCGGACGTTCGGCGCCCACCTGCACAACGGACCGTGCGTCGACGGCAACGGCCCGGCCGCCGGCCCGCACTACAACCACACCGGTCAGCCGCCCACCGCGGTGAACGACCAGACGGAGATCTGGCTGGACTTCACCGTGGACGCCGAGGGCAGTGCCAACGCCGTCGCGCACGTCCCCTTCGTCGCGACCCCCGGCCAGCGGTCGGTCGTGATCCACGAGCGGGCCACGGCTGCCAACGGGACAGCGGGCGACAGGCTCGCGTGCCTGCCTGTGGAGTGGTGATGACGACCTCCCGGCACGCGGTGCTCCGCGCCGCCCTCGTCGGCTTCGGCCTGGGGGCGGCGTGGGGGGTCGTCGCGAGGGCGTGGATGCGGCTGGTGTCCACCGAGCCTGAGTTCAGCTGGGCCGGCACGTCGATGATCATCGGTCTCAGCGGCGTGCTGGGGCTGTTGATCGGGCTGTCCTGGCGGGCCCGCCACTCCACTGGGGGTCGCAGGTGGTTCCGGCTCCTCTTCGTGCCCGGCCTCATCCTGTTTGCCGGGCAGGGTGCCCCGTTGGCGCCCGGGCTGCTCGTCGCCGGTCCGCTGGTGCGTCGCCGTGGCCTGCTGGCCCGCGCGGTCGCGGTCCTGGCCATCGTCGGTCCGGGCGTGCTGCTCTGGTGGACCGAACGTCTCGACGAGACCACGATGCTGTCCGCGCCGCTGCACGTCCAGCTCGCGCTGCTGTTCGGTATGCCGGTGCTCTCCCTGGCCCTCGCCCTGGCCGGCCACCTGGTGCTGGGCCCGCTGGGGGAGCGGGCTCAGTCCGACTCTCCCGAGCGCGCCCGCAGCAGGCGCCGCAGCGACTCGAGACGTGAGGTGCCGGCCGGGCCCGCGTGACCCGAGGCGACCCAGGCGTCGAGGGCACACTCCTCCTCGTCGTGCGTGCACCCGCGGGGGCACTCGGCCGTACCGGGCTCGAGGTCGGGAAAGTGCTGGATGATGCGGGCGAGGTCCACGTGGGCGAGGCCGAACGAGCGCACCCCGGGGGTGTCGATCACCCAGCCACTTCCGTCGGGCAGGCGCAGGGCGACGGCGGAGCTGGAGGTGTGGCGACCGCGACCAGTGAAGTCGTTGACCACTCCGGTCGCCCTGTGCGCGTCGGGGACCAGCCCGTTGACGAGCGTGGACTTGCCCACCCCGGAATGGCCGATGAACACGCTGACCCGGTCGACCAGCTGCTCCTGCAGGGCCTCGAGGCCTTCGAAGCCGGACTCACCGACGGCAGTCACGATGTGGCGGACGTTGAGTGGCGCGTAGTGGGCGAGGAACGCGTCGGCGTCGGCCAGGTCGGCCTTGGTGAGCACCAGGAGGGGAGCGAGCCCCGCGTCGTAGGCGGCCACGAGACAGCGGTCGATCATGCGGGGACGGGGCTCGGGGTTGGCCAGGGCCGTGACGATGACGAGCTGGTCGGCGTTCGCGACGATGACGCGCTCGACCGGGTCGGTGTCGTCGGCCGTGCGGCGCAGCACCGAGCGCCGCGGCGTGAGGCGGACGACCCTGGCCAGTCCGTCGGGGTTGCCCGTCGTGTCGCCGACCAGCTCGACGTCGTCGCCGACCACGATGCCCTTGCGACCCAGCTCGCGCGCCTTCATGGCCGTGACGATGCGCTCCGGCCACGGCCGTCCGTCGGGGCGCTTGCCGCCGGCGCCCTGGGCGACCAGCACGGTGTAGCGACCGCGGTCGACGCCGATGACGAACCCGGGCACGGCGTCCTCGTGGGCCGGGCGGTCCTTGGACCTCGGTCGCGACCCCCGGCGGCTCGGCCGGATGCGGACGTCGCTCTCGTCGTAGTCCGAGGCCCGTCGGCTCACAGCCGGTCACCTCCGGGCGCCACGAGGCCGTGCCACAGGTCGACGAACTCGGGGAGGGTCTTGGCCACCGTGCCGTGGTCCTCGACGACCAGCCCGGGCGCGCGCAGCCCCAGCACGGCGCCGGCCATCACCATCCGGTGGTCGGCGTAGGTGTGGAACACGCCACCGGTGAGGGGGCCGGGGGCGATCCGCAGGCCGTCCTCGGTCTCGGTCACCGTGGCCCCACGGTCGCTGAGCTCGCGCGAGAGGGCGGCCAGTCGGTCGGTCTCGTGCCCCCGGATGTGCGCGACCCCGCGGATGATGCTGGGGGAGTCGGCCAGGGCGGCCAGGGCAGCGACGACGGGGGTCAGCTCACTGGCGTCGTGCAGGTCGACGTCGATGCCGCCCACCTCGCCGGAGCCCGACACGGTCAGGCCTTCGCGGGACAGGGAGACGTCGGCGCCCATGGCGTCGAGGATGTCGCGGATTGCGTCGCCCGCCTGGGAGGTGTGCTGGGGCCAGCCCGGCACGGTGACGCGTCCGCCGGTGATGAGCGCGGCCGCGAGGAAGGGCGCGGCGTTGGACAGGTCGGGCTCGACCTGGACGTCGAGGCCGTTGATCTCCGAGGGCTCGACGCGCCAGGTGTTGGCCTCCCCGTCGTCGACGATGGCTCCCGCGTCGCGCAGGGTCTCGACGGTCATCTCGATGTGCGGCTCGGACGGCACCGGCTTGCCCACGTGGTGGATCGTCACGCCCTGGTCGTAGCGCGGGGCGGCCAGCAGGAGGGCCGAGACGAACTGCGACGACGAGGAGGCGTCGAGCGTGACGGTGCCACCCGGCATACGCCCCGTCCCGTGGACGGTGAAGGGCAGCGTGCCGCGGCCCTCGTCCTCGACCGTCGCCCCGAGGTCGCGCAGGGCAGTGAGCACCGGGCCCATGGGCCGCACCCGCGCCTGCACGTCACCGTCGAACGTGACCAGGCCGTGGGCCAGGGCGGCAACCGGCGGCAGGAAGCGCATCACGGTGCCCGCCAGCCCGCAGTCGACGTGCGCCCCGCGGTTGAGGGTCGCCGGCGTGACCACCCAGTCGGGGGCGAGGTCGCTGTGGGCCGTGGCGTCGTCCACCCCCGCACCCAGGTCGCGCAGGGCCTGGGCCATGAGGAGCGTGTCGCGGGACCGCAGCGGGCGCCGCAGGCGCGACGGGCTGTTGGCGAGCGCCGCCAGGACGAGGAAGCGGTTGGTGAGGGACTTGCTGCCCGGCAGCGTGACGTCGGCGTCGACGGGTCGGGCCGCGGTGGGCGTCGACCAGTCGGCCGACAGGGCGTGCGATGGGTCAGGTGAGGGCATCGTGGGCCTGGGATGCCGCCAGCTTGGCCTCGCGACGGGCGGCGCGCGCGGCGAGCTTCGCCTCGCGTCGGGCCCGCTTGGCGCCCCGCTTCGCCGAGTCGCCAGCGAGTCCCGCGCGGTAGGCGAGCCCGGGCTTGCCCTCGGTGTCGACACTGGCGAGCAGGAGGCCACCGAGCAGCCCGAGGTTCTTGAGGAAGTTGATCCGCTGGATGCGCTTGGCCGCCGGGTCGGTCTCGGTCCAGAACGGGTGCCCGACGTAGGTCGTCGGCACGAGGGCGCCGGCCAGGGCCAGCGAGGCGAGGCGCGGCACGCGACCGGTGGCCAGCAGGGCACCCCCGGCCACCATCGTGGCGCCGTTGGCCCGGACGAGGAGCTCGGGGTCGTTGGGCAGTCCCAGCGGAGCGAGCTGCTCGGCGAACGGGGCCACCTTGGGCTGCAGCGCCGAGGGGTGGCGGAGCTGGTCGAGTCCCTGCACGACGAAGATCGCGGCGAGCAGGGGCCGGGCCACGCGGCGGACGAGGGTCATGGTCACTCCTGGGTGGTGTCTGGAGGATGCGGTGGGTCGGTTCGCAGGTCGCCTCCCTGTCTACCGTATTGGCAGGTCACCGTCGCTGCGTACCCTGTCCACCATGTGCGGCCGATACGCAGCCACAGCGAACCCCGACGAGCTCGTCGAGGAGTTCGAGGTCGAGCAGGACCGGACGTCCGAGCCGACCCGCAGCATCCTCAAGAACCCGCAGTCGCCGCCGGCGGGCACCCCGGACTACAACCTCGCCCCGAGCAAGCAGGCTCCCGTCGTCCTGATGCGCACGCCGCGCGGCGGCACGGAGGAGTATGCCGCTGAGCCGGCACCGGTGCGCCAGCTGCGGCTGCTGACGTGGGGGCTGGTCCCCAGCTGGGCCAAGGACGTCAAGATCGGGATGCGCATGATCAACGCGCGGGCGGAGTCTGTCCTGGAGAAGGGGTCGTTCGCGAAGGCCGCCGCGTCGCGCCGGTGCCTGGTCCCCGCACAGGGGTGGTACGAGTGGCAGAAGTCGCCGGTGAGCAAGGACGCCAAGGGCAACCCGCGCAAGCAGCCGTTCTTCATGCACCGGGCCGACGGCGACGTCGTGGCGTTCGCCGGGCTCTACGAGTTCTGGCGTGACCGCGAGATCGCGGACAAGGACGACCCCGAGGCCTGGCTGACGACGTTCACCATCATCACGACGGAGGCCGAGCCGGGCCTGGACCGGATCCACGACCGGCAGCCGCTGGTCCTCGAGCGGGGGGACTGGGGCACCTGGCTCGATCCGGCGGTCACCGATCCTGCGGAGGTGGGGCGGCTGCTCGCCTTCTCCTCGCCCGGGCGCTTCGAGGCGCATCCCGTCGGGACCGCCGTCTCGTCCAACCGCAGCAACGGACCGCAGCTGATCGAGCCGGCCGGCCTCGACGAGCTCGACGGCGTCGTCGACCCCATGACCGGCGAGATCATCGGGGGCGCCGCTCCTCCCGCGGGACCGGACGAGACGGCAGGAGGGCCCAACCCCGCATGAACCCCACGCGAGTCGTCGAGGTGCAGACCCCCTCGGGGCCGGCACGGGTGCACGTGCTCCGCCCTCTGCGCGCGCACGGCACGGTGGTCCTCACCCATGGCGCCGGCGGCAGCATCCGCGCCGGTGACGTGACCGCGGTCGCCACCGGGCTGGTCGAGGCCGGGTGGGCCGTGGCGCTGGTCGAGCAGGCTTGGGTCGTGGCCGGCCGCAAGCTGCCACCGCCGGCCCACACCCAGGACCCGGCGTGGGTGCCGGTGGTCGCCCAGCTGACGAGCGGACGGGCTGCCCTCCCTCGCCCGCTCGTCGTGGGCGGCAAGAGCAACGGAGCGAGGGTCGCGTTCCGCACCGCGCACCTCGTGGAGGCCGATGCAGCACTCGCGCTGGCCTTCCCCCTCCACCCGCCTGCCAAGCCCCAGCTCTCCCGGGCCGAGGAGCTGCGCGCACCGGTGGCGCACGGCATACCGCTGCACGTGGTGCAGGGCGAGACCGACCCGTTCGGCACGCCCGACGAGGTGCGCGCCGAGCTGCCCGACCCCTCGTGGGTGAGTGTGGTCAAGGGCGGTCACGGGTTCACGAAGAAGCCGGACGACCTGGTGGCGGCAGCCGTCGTCTTCCTCCGCTCGCTCGCCTGAGGCTGCCTCTCGAACTGCGGTATGCCGTCAGCCCCCGAACCGAGTCCGGCCTGAGAAGCCGCCGCCGGGGAAGCCGCTGCCGTTGCCACCGAGCGTGTTCCGGCCGCCGAAGCCGCCGGCGCCCTGGCCGGAGCTGGGGATCGCTTGGCTCGGGTCGGCGAGAAGCACCCTGTCGCCCGCCTTGAGGCCCGTGGTGACCTGGGTGCGGGTCGCGCCGACCGCGCCCAGGGTGACCGACGTGCGAGTGGTCGTCCCGTTGCGCACCAGCGTCACGAAGCCGTCGCTCGCGCTGGTCGTCGTGATCGCCGAGTTCGGCACGGTGAGGACGTTGGTCGCGGTGCCGACCGTGATGCTCACGGGAGCGCGAGCCCCACTGGCCAGGGTCGGCGTCGAGGTGGGCACGTCGACGACGACGGCGTAGGTCGCTCCGGCCGAGGTGGCGGTGCTGCCGGTCGTCTCGCTGGGGATCAGGCTGACCTGCGCGACCGAGCCCGCGACCGTGCTGACCGAGCCGGGCGGCGTCGCCGTGGCGTCCTGGCCCACGCTGATCTTCGAGATCGAGGCAACCGGGACCTGCACGGTGACGGTCGCTCCTCCGGTGCCGACGATGGTGACCCCGTTGGAGCCGGCGCTCTCGCCGACGGTCAGCCCGACGGCCGCCACGGTGCCTGAGGCCGGGGCCGTCAGCCGGGCGTTGCTGCGGGCGGTCTCGGCCTGGTCGAGGTTGATCTGGGCCCGGGCGACGTCAGCCTGGTCCGACGCCACCCTGGCTGCGGAGACGCCCGCGCCGGCCTGAGAGCCGGAAGCGGACGAGCTCCCGGTGCGGTTCGACGGGGAGGTGCCGGCTGCTGAGCCCGTGCCGGACCGGGAAGACGTGCCGCTCGTGGCCTTGCGACCGGTGGCACCGCCCTGGCCCGCCGTGCCGCTGCTCGGCGCACCCGGCGCAGCCGCCTTGGCTGAGTCGGCCAGCGCCTGCGACCAGGCCTGCTGGGCTGTGGCGACTCGGTCCTGCGCCGCCGTCACGGCGTCCTGGGCGGCGGTGACCGCGTGCAGCGCGGTCTGGGCGTCGCGCATCGTCTGGAGGCACTGGGCCAGCGCAGCCGTATCGGTGGACGAGGTGTCCGCGGAGGTGCTGGTCGTGCTGGTGCCAGTGGGCCCAGTGGTGGTCGTCGTGCTCGTCGGCTGGGCGAGGACACCGGCGCAGGCGGTGTCCGCGGCCGCGAGCGCCGTGGTGGCAGACCGCTCGGCCGCAGCCACCGCGGCCTGGGCCGCACTCACTGTGGCCTGGGCAGCGCGCACCGCCTCGGCCGCGCTCGTGGCCCGCGCGGTGGTGGGCGCGATGGTCAGTGCCGAGGGTATGGCGGACAAGGCCCCGCTCTGCGTGGAGCCCGAGGACGCGCTGGTGGGGGAGGTGCCTGCCTCGTCCGACTCCAGGGTTGCCTTGGCGCGGGCCAGCGTGGCCTTGGCCTGCAGCACGGCGTCGTCGAGGTCGGCGGTGGCGAGCAGGGCGAGCTGCTGGCCCTTCGTGACCCGCTGGCCGACGGCCACCGACACGGAAGCAACCGTGCCCGAGGTCTTGAACGAGGCGGTCTGCTGGTTCACGTGCTGCACGGTCCCGACGAACGACAGGGACTGGGCGACCGTGCCGGTGGCGACGGTGGCGGTGCGGTAGCCGCTGTTCGGGTCGTCGGCCGCGTGGGCCCGGGCGACGAACGCGACACCCAGGGCCACCGCTACCGCCACCGCCGCCGAGGACAGCCGCAGTGGGGTCGAGTGCCCTGCGTCGTCGTCAGCCATGGGTGCCTCCCGTGGGTGCTGCCTGGTCGCGGCCGAAGCCCTGGCTGCACGTGCCGTCCACCGCGGGTCGGACGGCGATCGAGGTCGCCTGCACTGCGCCCGTGTCGTCCGACGGTCCTTGTGCCGTCACGCAGGTGCCGACGGCCGCCGCCTTGGCAGTGGCCGTGACCGTGACCGTGTAGGTCGTCGCCCGGGAGGTGGTCACCGTGACGGTGCGTGTGGTCGCCGTGGGACCGGCCGTGGCAGTGCCGCCCGCACGGACCGGCACGGTGCTGACGACGGTGAACCCGGCGGCCGTGACCGCGGTGACCCGGCCGAACGCGCCCCGACCACCACCGACTCCCGGACCCGGACCGAACCGACCCGAGGGTGCGTCGGACGGCCGCGGCCCCGTGGTATCGGGCAGCGCCCCAGTGGGGCCGCCGGCGAAACCGCCCCGGCCTGCACCGCCGCGGGCGAAACCGCCGGTGCACTCGCCGCCGACGGCCGCCGATACCGCGACGCTCATGGCCGCCACCGGGGCCGCGGGATCCGTGGCCCCGGTGCCCGTGGCGGGCGCGCCGCGCACGATGACGCACGACCCGACCACCACCGCGGCGGCGGTCGCGGCGGCCTCGCGCGTGAACCTCGTGGAGGAGCTCCACGTCACCGATGTCTGGGTGTCGGTGCCCTGCACCTGCAGTATCCGGCCGTCCACGGCGGCCACGAGGCCGCTGACTCCCGGCGGACGCGTGCCACCTTGGGGGGCGCCAAGGCCAGCGCTTGCCTGGGTGGTCGAGCTCCCCGCAGAGGTCGGTGACGCGGCGTTGCCGCTGCCACCGCACGCCGAGAGCAGCAGCGTGGCCGTAGCGACGGAAGCAGCCGTCCAAAGGGGCCGGGTGAGCGCGGACATGATCGCGGTGCTCCTGGATTCGTTGGGGCGCATGGCTATTCGCTGCGCAGGGCGTCGATGGGGGCGAGCCGGGCCGCGCGGGTCGCGGGGTAGACGCCCGCGCCGATCCCGATGACGAGGGAGATGAGCAGCGCTCCGACTGCGACATACGGCTCGATCGAGACCGGCTGGGCGATCAGCGGGGGGAGCAGGCGCGCGCCGGCATAGCCGAGGGTGAGACCGAGGACTCCGCCCGCGAGGCCGAGCACGCTGGCCTCGGTGAGGAACTGGCGGCGCACAGCCCGCGGGGTGGCGCCGAGCGCCTTGCGCAGCCCGATCTCGCGGATCCTTTCGGTGACGGAGACGAGCATGATGTTCATGACGCCGATCCCGCCCACGAGCAACGAGATCGCGGCGATGCCCGCCAGCAGGATGGTCAGGGTGCGGTCGGTGGAGGTGGCGGTCGCGACGAGCGACTCCTGGGAGCTGATGGTGAAGTCGGGGGAGGCCGAGGTGACCCCGTGCGAGACCAGCAGCGCTGCATGCGCCTCCTGGTATGCCGCTGAGAGGGTCTGCTGCGACGTCGCCTGGAGGTAGAGAGTGCTGATGGAGGAGGTGTTCGCCGAGGAGGAGAGGCGCGCGGCATACGTCGTGAGCGGGATGACCACGGTGTCGTCCTCGTCGGAGCTCGTCGACGACCCGATGGAGGTGAGGACGCCGATCACCGTGTAGCTCGATCCACCGATCGTGACGCCCTGCCCGACGGGGTTGCGCCGCCCGAAGAGCTCGGACGCGGTGGTCGTGCCGATCACTGCGACCTGGGCTGCGGCCGACTCCTCGCCGCTGGTGAAGAACCGGCCAGTGGCCATCGTCCGGGCCCGGACGTTCGGCCACGAGCCGGTGGTCCCCACCACCTGGGTGGTCCAGTTGGTCGTGTCGGCCACGACCGACTGCGAGGTGCTGCTGACGGGCGCCAGCGCGGCGACGTCGGGGGCCACGGACCGGTCGGCGAGCATCGCGGCGTCACGGGTCGTGAGGGTGGACGCCGACCCGCGACCGGCTCGCAGGCCTTGGGTTGTCGTGCTGCCGGGGGAGACAATGAGCAGGTTCGACCCCAGCTTGCTGATCTGGTCGCGCACGGTCTGCTGGGCGCCTTGGCCCAACCCGACCGTGAGCATCACGGCGGCGATGCCGATGAGGATGCCGAGCGTGGTCAGCGCCGACCGCAGGCGGCGGGCAGAGATGGCCTCGAGGGCGCTGCGTAGTGTCTCGGCCCAGCTCATCGGGGCGTCCCCGTCACGGCCAGGTCCTCGAGCAGTCCGTCGTGGATGCGAAGCGTTCGGCGAGCCCGGGCGGCGACGTCGTGCTCGTGGGTGATGAGGGCGATGGTGCGGCCGGTGTCGTTGAGCTCGTCGAACAGCCGCAGCACGTCCTCGGTCGAGCTCGAGTCGAGGTTGCCGGTGGGCTCGTCGGCCAGCAGCAACGACGGGTCCGTCACCAGGGCCCGGGCGATCGCCACCCGCTGTTGCTGCCCTCCCGAGAGCTCGCCGGGACGGTGGTCCACGCGGTCGGCCAGGCCCACGCGTTCGAGGCATGCGATGGCCCGCCTGCGGCGTTCGGCCGCCCCTGTCCGGGCGTAGCACAGCGGCAGCGCGACGTTGCGCCAGGCCGACAGCGTCGGGAGCAGGTTGAACTGCTGGAACACGAAGCCGATGCGGGTGTTGCGGATCTCGGCCAGCTCGGCCTCGCCCAGGCGGCCGACGTCCTGGCCCGCGAGCTCGTAGACCCCTGTCGTGGGGACGTCGAGGCAACCGAGGATGTGCATGAGGGTCGACTTGCCCGATCCCGAGGGACCCATGATCGCGATGTACTCGCCGGCCACCACCGTGAACGAGACCCCGCGGAGGGCCGCGACCTCGAGGCTGCCGCTGCTGTAGGTCTTGCTCACCTCGGTCAGTCGGAGGATCTGCTTCCCCCATGCGTCGGTCATTGGCCACCGCCCGGCGCCTGGCCACCACCAGGGAACTGCCCGCCGCCAGGGGCCTGGCCCCCACCGGGGAACTGCCCGCCATCGGGGAACTGGCCACCACCGAACTGCCCGCCACCCGGGAACTGGCCCCCGGTGCCCCGCTGCCGGTTCGTGCCCGTGCCGCCGCCCCCCTGAGGGAGCTGGATCTGGCGCACGACGACCTGGTCGCCCTCGGCGATACCCGACGTGATCTGGGTCTGGGCCCCGTAGACCGCCCCGACGACGACCGTCTTGCGCGTCTGCCTGCCGCCCTTGGTGAGCGTCACGTAGGTGGTGTTGCCCGTCGAGCTGATTGCCRCCGACGGGATCGTCAGCACGTGGTCGACCTGCTTGACCACGATGGCGGCGGTGACGGTGCCCCCGGCGTACAACCCTTTCGGCGCGCCCGTCACGCCGATCGTGACCGGGAAGGTCGCCGAGCCGCTGCTGCCTGTCGAGGCCATCACCCCGACCGACCGCACCGTGCCGAACACCTTCTGGTTGCTGCCATCAGGGGTGATCTCGACCTGCAGACCCTTCTTCACGCTGGCCAGGTCGGGGGCGCCGACCGACGCGTTGACGACCCACGCGTTCGTCGAGATCACGACGATCTGGGCGGTGCCGGTGGTGCCCGTGCCCCCGGTCCCCGTTCCTCCGGTCCCCGTTCCGCCGCCGCCGGTGCCCCCGCTCGCTCCGCCGGTGGAGCCGACCGTGTCACCGGTGGCGATGACGACACTGGCGACCGTGCCCGCGATGGGCGAGCGGAGGGTGGCCTCCGCGAGGGACGCCTCGGCCCGGGCCAGGGTGCTCCGCGCTGCCGCGAGCTGGGCGTCGGCGGAGGCGACCTGGGCGACCGTGCTGCCGGCAGCGCTGTTCACCTGGTCGACGGCCGCGGCCACCGCCGCCTCCGCGGAGTCGACCGCGGCTTGCAGCTCGGTGTCGTCGACGGTCGCGAGGGTGGCCCCCTTGGCGACCTTGTCGCCGACCGTGACGGGGACCGAGGTGACCGTCCCTGACACCTGGAACGACAGGTCGGCGCGCTGGGCCGGTGCCAGCGTGCCCGTCGTGGTCACAGTCTGCCGGATCGTCCCGACCGTCGCCGTCGCGGTGATCGTGGTCGTCGTCGCGCTCCCGTCCGGTCGTGCGAGGGCCCACCCCCCGACGGCTCCGGCCACCACGACGACGGCGCCCGCGCCGGCGATCCACTTCTTCTTGCCAGCCAGACGCCCGTCCACGGTGCACTCCAGTCTCCGACGATGCCGAGAGAAGGGTGCGCCTGCGTGCTGGGGACTTGGTGCACGGCGGCTGTGACTTGGCTGTGAAGACGTCCAGCCGTCGCGTGGGGTTAGAGCGTGCCGCCTGCTGCTGCCGGCGCGGACGCGTCGTTGCCGCCGTCGCCCACGGCCTCGCGGGCCAGGTGGTCCTCGATCTGGAACCAGTCCTCACCGGCGCGCTGCGCGATGGTCAGCAGCGTGTTCATCGCGGCGACCTCCTCGACCTGCTCCTTGAGGAACCAGAGCATGAACTGCTCCCCGAGCACGTCACCCTCGCTGCGCGCCGCGCGGAAGAGCGCCTCGATCTGGGCGGTCACCGACTTCTCCTGCTCGAGCGCGACGGCGATCGGCTCGTGGGGCTTGCCGAACTCGTTGCGCACCTCGTCCACGCCGGGGACGGTCAGGGCCCAGTCCCGGTCCAGCATGTACTGGACCATCATCATGGCGTGGTTGCGCTCCTCGACGCTCTGGGCGTAGAAGTGCGTCGCGAGCCGCGGGAGGTCGTGCCCGTCGAACCAGACCGCGATGGCGATGTACTGCTGGCTGGCCGTGAACTCGTGGCGGACCTGCTCGGTGAGCAGCTGGACGAAGGACGGTTCAGGAGCGGGCGACATACCCGAAACCGTAGCGCCTGGGAATGACGGTGTGAGGCGCTCCGTTGCACCGAGGGACCGGCCGCCCTGCGGTCGAAAACCACCCGATGCACCGCCAGGAGCCAGCACGTGCCCGTCATGACCGCACCGCCTGACCGCGGGGCCGCGCCCACCGCCCCGGTGGGCCTGGGACTGTCCGCCACGACCAGGAAGCCGACCGCCGCCGAGGCGGGGCTAGGCTGGAGGGCAATGACTGAGACTCCCGCCACCGACACCATCGTCGACGAGGCCACCCCCGACGCCACGGTCGACGTGGCCAGCGAGACGCCCGCCGAGCGCCAGGCGCGCTTCGAGCGCGAGGCGATGCCGCTGCTCGACCAGCTCTATTCCGCTGCCCTGCGCACCACGCGCAACCCGGCCGACGCCGAGGACCTGCTGCAGGAGACCTACACGAAGGCCTTCGCCGCGTTCCACCAGTACCGGCCCGGCACCAACTTCAAGGCGTGGATGTACCGCATCCTCACCAACACCTACATCAACACCTACCGCAAGAAGCAGCGCGAGCCGCTGCAGTCCGATGCGGCCGAGATCGAGGACTACCAGCTCGCCCGTGCCGAGTCGCACAGCTCGAGCGGCCTGCGCTCCGCCGAGACGGAGGCGTTGGACCACCTGCCCGACACCGAGGTGAAGCGGGCACTGCAGGAGCTGCCGGAGGACTTCCGGATGGCGGTCTACCTCGCCGACGTCGAGGGCTTTGCGTACAAGGAGATCGCCGAGATCATGGACACTCCCATCGGCACGGTCATGTCGCGGTTGCACCGCGGCCGGCGCCAGCTGAGGGAGCTTCTGACGGAGTATGCCGCCGAGCGCGGCTTCGTGACCCAGGGAGCGGACTCATGAGCTGCGGAGAACTAGGACCGGGAGAGGCTGCGGGGTCGGACYGTTCCGAGGTCCTGCACCGGGTCTACGAGTACCTCGACGGCGAGATGACGCAGGACGACACGGTCAAGATCCAGCACCACCTCGAGGAGTGCGGCCCCTGTCTCAAGGAGTACGACCTCGACCAGGCGCTCAAGGCGCTGGTCAAGCGGTCGTGCGCGTGCGAGGAGGCGCCGGTGGAGCTGCGGACCTCGATCATGGCGCGGATCACCACCATCCGGTACCAGATCTCGGAGTAGCCAGGCGCCCCGGGACACCCAGGGCAGACGGACGCCAGAAGGGGCGGTCGGATCC
>NZ_JBFUCW010000025.1:0-95430 GCF_056405035.1 Pedococcus sp. P2_A3
CCTGCCGCCGCCCCGGCGGCGTGACCGGCCGTGCCGAGGGCGGACCCCACGGCGCTCGCGGCCGCCGCCGCCTGCGCTGCCGCCGCAGCTCCGGCACCCGGCTGGTCGTCCTCGTCATCGGCGCGGGGGACGACTGGGGCGCCCGGGGTGCCGTGGGGCTCGGCCGCGTGGTCGTCCGCGGTCTGGGTCGCCCCGGTCGCGAGACCGGCCCCTGCGGTCAGGGGAGCCAGGGGCTGGGTGGGGGTGGGTTCTCCGGCCGGTGCGGTCGCTCCCCACTGCTCGTGCGGGGGGACTGGCGGCGGGGGCACTGAAGACGGGGTTACTGAAGACGGGGTTGCTGACGACGCTGTGGCAGGGGGTGCGGATGCGAGAGCGGCGTCGAGGTCGTCCATCGGCAGGGCGATGGTGCGGCTGGTGCCGTCGTCGACCGGGTGGGCGCCACCGATCCCCTGCACCTGCGCCATCGCCCACGGGGCGATCTGGGTGGCGAAGTCGCCCGGCGTCAGCGGGCCCTGGTCCTCGTTGAGGGTCAGCCGGCAGAGGGCATCGAGGTCGCCGGGCACACCTGCCGCGATCTCCGACGGGGCCGGCACCCCGCCGACGACGTGGGGAGCCGACTCTAGCCCGGCCACGTGGCCGGGCAACGGCCAGCGACTGGTCAACGCGG
Organism: Pedococcus sp. P2_A3; assembly: GCF_056405035.1. Classification (NCBI taxonomy): domain Bacteria; kingdom Bacillati; phylum Actinomycetota; class Actinomycetes; order Micrococcales; family Intrasporangiaceae; genus Pedococcus; species Pedococcus sp. P2_A3. The sequence continues at coordinate 668 of NZ_JBFUCW010000025.1, forward strand.
CATACGTGATGGCCACCACGCCCACGGCGTCGGTGCGGGCCGCCCGGACGGCGTCGACGTCGTCGTCGGTGGCCATCGCCGCGGTGGTCGCGACCCCGCGCACCTTGATCGTGCCGTCGTGGGCGCGCAGCACCGAGTGGGGGGTGAGCCGGAGGTGGTGCAGGCCGCGACCGCGCGCCGCCTCGAGTCCCGTCGCGGTCTCGCCGGCGATGCGGCGGACCTCCTCGGCGGGCAGGCCACCCTGCTCGAGCAGGTGGGCCAGGGTCTGGGCGTCGTTGATCGCCTCCTCGACGAAGAACGCGATGCCCTCGGAGCGCCCGACGTCGAGCACCCGCACGAGGCGGTGGTTGTCGAGGCCGGCCGCCCGGCGAGCGGCGTCGAGCGTGGTGTCGGCGTGGGCTTCCTGCTCGGAGAAGCAGACGATGACCACGTCGCGCTCGAGGGTCGTGTCGTGGGCCGACCAGCGCTCGGCGTTGGGCAGCTTCTCGAGCCGGCGCTGCACCGCGTAGCGGCCACCCAGCACCGTCGAAGGGCCTACCCCGTGCACGCTGCCTCCTACGGTCTCGATCACCACGACACGTCCCCTGCCCCGGCTGAACCAGCCAGCTGCGGCCTCATCCTAGGCCGTGTGGATCAGGACGGGCGTCGACGCAGGCGCCGCACCAGCGGGTCGAGGAGCAGGGCGACCTCCCGGACTCGCATGACGTGGGCGAGCGTGAGCGCGATGACGACGAAGGCTCCTCCACCCACCACGGCCTCGACCAGCGCGCCGGTCCAGGACCGACCGTCGACTCCCGCCGCCTCCAGCGCCCGCACGCCCAACCAGGTCAGGATCCCGGCGACGGCGGACGCCAGCACCAGCCGCACGTAGCTGCGGATGCTCGCCTGCAGGTGCAGCGGCCCGAGGCGGCGGCGCAGCAGGACGAACCCGAGCAGCGCGGCAGCGAGGTTGCTCAGGGTCTGCCCGAGGCCCACCACGATGCCGGTGTGGACCGGGTCGACGGTGGCCGCGACCAGGTTGGCGACGGTGGCAACGACCGTGACGACCACCTGCAGGCGGAACGGCGTCCTGGCGTCCTCGTAGGCGTAGAAGACCCGTTGGATCAGGTAGAGCCACCCGAACGGGACCAGGCCGAGCATCATCGCGATCATCACCCGCCCGATCGCGGCGGACTCCTGCGGGGTGTTGTCGAAGAAGGCCACCCGCGCGGCCTGCGTGCCCAGCACCACCATGGCGACCGTGCCCGGGACGAGCAGCACCGCCGGCATGCGCAGGCCGCTGCCGAGGTCGGCCACCACCGCCTCGCTGTCGCCCCGGTTGGCGGCCTGGGAGAGCCGGGTGAAGAGCGCGGTCACGAGGGAGACGGTGATGAGCGAGTGGGGGAGCATGAAGAGCAGGAAGGCATAGCCGTAGGCGGCGAGCCCCGCGCCCACCTCGTGGCGGCCCTCCAGCAGGTGGGTCGCGCGAGTCATCACCTGCGACGTCACGATGTAGCCGACCTGGCTCAGCGCGACCGCCGCAAAGGTCCATCCGGCGACCTTGGACGCGCTGCGCAGACCGACGCCGCGAAAGCCCCACACCGGGCGGTAGCGGAACCCGCTGGCGCGCAGGGGCAGCCACAGGGCCACGGCCTGAACGGCGACGCCGAGGGTGGCGGTGCCCGCGAGGATCCAGATCATGCCGGGGGTCCAGTCGGCGACCTTGACCGAGGCGGGGTAGGCCACCTTGAACCAGAGCAGCCCACCGATCGCCACCACGTTGGCCAGCGCAGGCGCCCACATGTATGCCGCGAACTGCCCGCGCGCGTTGAGCACCTGGCCGAACAGCGTGTAGAGGCCGTAGAAGAAGACCTGGGGGAGACAGATGAACGCGAACGCCACGGCCAGCCCGACCGCGTCGGAGTCCCACTCGCGGGTTGCGAAGACGCGGACCAGCAGGGGGGCGGCGAGGGTGACGAGGACGGTGGCCCCGACCAGCAGGGCCAGCGAGAGCGTCAACAGGCGGTTGACGAAGGTGTGCCCGCCGTCGTCGTGGCTCGCTGCCTTGGTGATCTGGGGGACCAGGACGGCGTTGAGGACGCCACCGGCGAGCAGGAGGTAGAACTGGTTGGGCAGCGTGTTGGCCACCTGGAACGTGTCGGCGGCGAGCCCGATGCCGACCGCGCCGCTGAGCAGCGCCGCCCGACCGAAGCCGAGGACCCGGGAGACCACGGTGCCCGCGGCCATGACCGCGCTGGACCGGGCGAGGCTGCGCTCGCCCGCGGGGACGTCGGTCATGCGGTGCGGGCCTCTCGAGGGAGCTGGTCGGTGGGCGGTCGAGGCGGGCCGGGGGTGGTGGGTCCGGCCGGTGACGCCACGGCGGAGGGGGTGGCCTTCGCGTCGGGTCGGGTCCGGAAGGTCCGCACGATACCGAGCAGCAGGATGACGACGGCCACCCCACCCAGGCCCCAGTAGATCCAGTGACCGGTGGGGGTGACCCTGACCTGGACGTCGGCACCCTGCCCGATGACCGTCCCGTCGGGGGTGGTCAAGGTGGTGCGGAGGGGCACCGGTCCGGCGGCCAGCGCCGTCACCCGGACGCTCACCGTGGCCCGGCTGCGCGGCCCGATCCGCAGGATCGGCGGCTGGCTGTCGATGCGCAGCCGGGGGTTCGACGCCTCGAGGGTCAGCTTGACGTGGTCGACCGGGACGGCGAGGTCATTGGTCACGGTGATCTGCAGCCGCCCGGAGTCGGCGAGGAAGTTGATGGTGCTCGCCGACACCTTGACGGCGGTGGTGGTCTGCCTGGCAGCCGCCGAGACCCGTCCGCTGAGCGTGTTCCAGGCCGTCGGCGCGGCCCGCCAGCGGGTGGAGGCGAGCTGTTCGGCGGCCCGGGTCCAGGTGCGCAGGAACGCGTCGCCGTCGTCGCGGATCTGGGCCACGCCACGCACGGTGCGCACGGTCTGCTCGAGCTGGGCGACCCGCGCCGTCGTCAGCACCGCTCGTCCCCCGGTGGCGGGCACGGTCGGGCGGGTGACCGGGGCCGCCGGCGTCGGGACCGCGCGGCGGGCCCTCGACAGCGCGGCGTCGGTGGTCGTGGGCGTCAGCCACGGGATGCTCTCGGCGGCCGCGAAGAAGGTGCGGGCCGCCGTCGGGTCGGGGTTGAACGACCGCGGCGCGGCGACGAAGACACTGCGTCCCTCGGTGCCGGGCAGCTCGTTGAGCAGGGCGACGGAGTCGGCCACGAACTGCTGGGTGCTGAGGACTGCGTCGGCCGGTGAGGAGGTGCGAGCCAGCAGCCGGCTCAGCGCGTCGTCGTAGGCGAGCAGGGGCAGTCCCGTCGTGCTGCGCTGCTCTGCGTTCGGGGTGCCGACCGCGTCGGGCGAGCCCAACACCGAGCTCGAGGTGACCTGGCCGGCCAGTCCCGGTGACTGGAACAGCCGGCGCAGGGCGGTCTCGCGGGTGGTCGTGTACCCGCCGTCGGCCGGCCACGCGACGTCGGAGCGGCCGCGCAACGCCGTGGCCACCGTGCTGGAGCGCTCCACGAAGCTGCGGATCAGCGCCTCACCGCTCGGCGCCCCGGCCACCGCGGCCAGGTCGGCGTCGGTGTCGGGCAGCACCCACGGGTGGTGCCGTGCGGCCCCCTGGGTGATCTGGGCCTCGGTGGCGGCGCGGACGGTGCTCTCCTCGCGGCCCGCGGGGGAGCCGGGCTCCAGGTCGACCGCGTCGGGGAGCAGGCTCGGGGTCAGCGTCGGGTCGACGGCCCACGTGACGTCGGCGTCCTCGGTCGCCTGGATCACCCGCGAGACCCGCGAGCCGGCAGAGAGCGCCTCGCTCCAGGCGGTCTCCCGGGCGGCCCCGCTGCCCCCGAAGAGGTTGGGGTCGGGGTCGAGGGTGAGCGGCACGGCCCAGCTGATCGACATGGGTTGGTACTGCTTGGTCTGCTGGTAGCCGGCAAACGTGCGGACGCTCGTCGCCCCCGATTGCACGCTGATCGGGATGGCGCCGTAGGTGGCCTCCCCGAGTGAAGCCAGCTTGGCGACCCGCACCGAGAAGACCGCGCTCGCGCCGGCGGCCAACGTGCCGGCCAGCCTGGTCTGCCCCACCACCTTGCCGGTGGCCGGCCCGGTCTGAGCCGCCCAGTCACCGACCGCCTTGCGGGTGGGCGCCATCGAGCCCATCACCACCGAGATGACCGGTCGCAGCAAAGGGGTATCGGTGTCGTTGTGCATCGTCCCGGTGACCACCAGGTCGTCGGCGGCCTTCGCGACCGCGGGGGTGACGGAGCTGAGCTCCAGGGTGACCTCGCCCGCGGACGCGAGGGACCCGGCCTGCGAGACCGTCGCCCCCGTCGCCCCGGTCGCCACAGCCGGGACGGCGAACCACGCGGGCACGGCCAGCGCCGCCGCGGCGAGCACGCGGCATACGGGTATGCGGTGCATCACCCGTCTCCGGCCAGCCGCTGCCAGGCCTGCCTCGCGATGCGCCGCTCGTTGGGGAAGGTGAGGTGCTCGTGGGCCTCGCGCAACGGCAGCCAGGCGACGTCGATGGCCTCGTGGTCGGGGTCGTTCTCGATGGTGAGGTGACCGCCGGTGGCCTCGAGCAGGTAGTGGTGCACGAACTTGTGGATGCGGCGCTCGCCCGTGGCGAACCAGTAGTCGATGGTGCCGAGCTCGGTGAGGACCCGGCCCTCGATGCCGGTCTCCTCCTCCACCTCGCGGGCCGCGGCCTGCTGGAGGGTCTCGCCGTTCTCCATGTGCCCCTTGGGCAGGCACCACTCGATCCGGCCGGCCCGGTTGCGCCGGGCGATCACCGCGATCCGCGCGACGCCGTCCTGCACGTCGACGACGATCCCCCCTGCGGAGCGCTCCTCGACCGCGGGCAGCCGGGGCCGGCCAGGCGCCAGCCTCTCGGGGTCGCGGGCGGGGGAGGTCACCGTGCCACTCTAACGAGCGCCTACCCTTGACCTCCGTGTCCACCGCTGATCCCCGCGAGCCGCAGGCCGAGCTCCTCCGCCGGGCCACCGCGCACCTCGCGCCGATCGTGCCGCTGCTGACCGAGCTCGGTGGGCTGTTCAGTGCCGGAGGACACGAGCTGGCCCTCGTGGGTGGTCCGGTGCGCGATGCCTTCCTCGGGCGGGTCTCGCCCGACCTCGACTTCACGACCAGCGCCAGCCCCGACGAGGCGCTGGCCATCCTGCGCGCGTGGGGCGACGCGCACTGGGACATCGGTCGCGAGTTCGGCACCATCGGCGCTCGCCGCGGGGACCACGTCGTCGAGGTCACCAACTACCGGGCCGACGCCTATGACGGCCAGACCCGCAAGCCCGTGGTCGCCTTCGGTGACAACCTCGAGGACGACCTGGTGCGCCGCGACTTCACGGTCAACGCGATGGCCCTGCGCCTGCCCTCGATGGAGTTCGTCGACCCGTTTGCCGGGTTGGCCGACCTCGCCGCCCGTCGCCTGCGCACGCCGGGGCCGCCCGAGGTGTCGTTCGGGGACGACCCGTTGCGGATGATGCGGGCCTGCCGGTTCGCGGCCCAGCTCGGCGTCACCCTCGCGCCGGAGGTGCGCGCCGCGATGACCACGATGGCCGCCTCGATCGACATCGTGTCGGCCGAGCGGGTCCGCGACGAGCTGACCAAGCTGCTGCTCGCCGCATCCCCCCGCGCGGGGCTGCGGCTCCTGGTCGACACCGGGCTGGCCGACCACGTCCTGCCCGAGCTGCCCGCCTTGCAGCTCGAGATCGACGAGCACCACCGCCACAAGGACGTCTACGAGCACTCGCTGACCGTCCTCGACCAGGCCATCGCCCTGGAGGGACCGCCCGACGGGCCGGAGTCCTCGGTGCCCGGCCCCGACCTGGTGCTGCGGCTGGCCGCCCTGCTCCATGACATCGGCAAGCCGGCGACCCGGCGGTTCGAGTCCGGCGGTGGCGTCTCGTTCCACCACCACGAGGTGGTCGGCGCGAAGCTCACGGCCAAACGGCTCAAGGCCCTGCGCTACGACAAGGACACCGTCAAGTCGGTGACCCGGCTGGTGGAGCTGCACCTGCGGTTCCACGGGTACGGCGACGGCGCGTGGACCGACTCGGCGGTGCGTCGCTACGTCACCGATGCCGGTCCGCTGCTCCAGCGTCTGCACCGGCTCACCCGCTCGGACTCCACGACCCGCAACGCCCGCAAGGCCGCCCGGCTGTCGCAGACCTACGACGCGCTCGAGACGCGGATCGAGGCACTGATGGAGGCCGAGGAGCTGGCCAAGGTGCGGCCCGAGCTCAACGGCACCGAGATCGCCGAGGTGCTGGGCATCCGTCCCGGCCCGGTACTCGGCCGCGCCTACTCCTTCCTGCTCGAGCTCCGGCTCGACCAGGGCATGCTCGGCCGCGACGCAGCGGTGGCCGCGTTGCAGGAGTGGTGGGCCCAGCAGCCCGAGTCGGGGTAGGGGCTGCGGGAGCAGGCGGCCGACGGCTCGTACCGCGCCGCGAGATGTGGTGGATTGCGAGTGAAGAGGGGGGTTTTGCCGGTTTGCCCTCGTGTGGGAGCCTTGCCCCTGACTGCGTCGGCGCGCGTCGGCAGGGTGGGGAGTGGTCGGTAGGGGAGTTCTCCCCATTGGCCGAGGTCGCCATCGGGCCTAGCCTGCGCGGTGCAGTTCCCGGTCGCCGACAGGTTCTCCCGAAAGGTCCCGATGCCCACTCTGAAGTACCCGAGCGCGCAGTTCCCGGGCCCGCCGTCGGTCACCGTCGACATCCCCGACGGCTGGGCTCCGGTGCGCGTGCCCGGCACGCTGCTGGCCGCCCGTCGCACCGACACCGGTGGACGGTTCGCCCCCAACGTGGTGGTCCGGGGCTTCACCCGGTCGGGTGACTTCACCATCGGGCGCGCGCTCTCCGAGCTCAAGTCCTACGTCGAGGACCGCACCGACGGCGAGATGGACGCCCCGTTCGCCCTCGAGATCGAGTCGGTCCCCTTCGTCGGCGTCAACGTCTCGTGGACCGACGAAGCCGTGGGCGACGTCGTCCAGGCCCACCTGTTCGCGGGCGCGCGCCGCGGCCAGGTCGTCGACCTCCTGCAGGTGACCGGGTCGGTCGGGGGCGAGCAGGTCGACGTCGAGTACGAGTCGCTCCAGCAGCTCATGCAGACCGTCCGGGTCACCCGGTGACCACCTCCGGGGCCCCGCACGGCGCGGGCCTGACGGTGCGGGCCGGCGCCGCGACCGACGTGGGTCGGGTGCGGCAGCACAACGAGGACAGCGTGCTGGCCGACCGCACGGTGTTCGTCGTCGCCGACGGCATGGGCGGGCACGCGGCCGGCGAGGTCGCGAGCCAGATCGTCACCGCGACCCTCGGCGAGCTCGCCGACGCACCGGTCCGACGACGCGAGGACCTCGTCGAGGCGCTGGCGCTGGCCAACCGGCGCATCCTCGAGTCGGTCGCCCAGCACCCCGAGCAGACCGGCATGGGCACCACGGCCGCCGGGCTGGCCGTCGTCAGGGCCGGTGGCTCGGACCACTGGGCCGTCTTCAACGTCGGCGACTCCCGGGTCTACCGGTTCGTCGACGGCCAGCTGCGCCTGGTGACGGTGGACCACTCCGAGGTGCGCGAGCTGATCGACGCCGGGCTGATCACCGAGGAGGAGTCGGCCCGCCACCCGCTGCGCAACGTCGTGACGCGGTCGATGGGTTCGGAGTCGTTGCCGACGCCTGACATCTGGGTCTTCCCGCCGCACGCCGGCGAGCGCTTCGTGATCTGCTCCGACGGCCTGTCCAACGAGCTGAGCACCGACCGCATCCGCCAGATCGTCGCCGAGCACGATGACCCCCAGACCTGCGCCGAGGCCCTGGTCGCGGCCGGCGTCGACGCCGGGGGGCGCGACAACGTGTCCGTGGTCGTGGTGGCTCTCGACTCCGACGACGACGACCTCGACGACATCGACACGGCGCCGCGCACGGGAGCCGGGGCGGCGGGCGGTCACGGATGACGGCGATCCCCATCGAGCTGCCCGACGAGCCTGGGTGGTCGACCGTTTCGGTCGGCCACCTCCACGTGCTGGTGCGTGCGGGCGGTGCGTTGGTGGACCGCGTCCGTGCGGCCGCCCAGGAGGGCGACCTCGACGACGTGCTCGACGCGCTGTCGGCCGACGGGGTGCGGGCCACGCCCGACTTCGCCGCCGTCCTCGAGGGGTCACCACTGCGGGTGGTGACCCGCGGCAGTGCGTATGCCGTCGCCTCGCGTCCCGGCGGAGCCACCGACGAGCTCCGGGCCACCGGGCGGGGGCCGTGGGCCGACCAGGACGCGGACCACGACGTCACGGCGCTGACCCTCCGGACCGGTGCGGCCGCGCCCCCGGCGCTCGCCGACGAGGCATCGGCCCGTGTCGCCGACACCCAGCTCCCCCCGGCCGGTGGGGCTGGGTCAGGTGACGGGGCCGGCTGGAGGCTGCCCAGCGTCTTCGGTCGGGGACGGGCCGAGGAGCCCGCGTCCGAACCCCCGGCCGCCCCGCCGTCCGCGCCTCCTGCCGCCGAGCCCACGGCTGCCGCCGAGCCCACGGCTGCCACTGCCGGGGCGGCGCTTGCGGGGCCGGTCGCGGAGGACGCGGTCGTGGCGGAAGAGCTCGTGGAGGAAGCGGTCGCGGAGGTCGGTGAGGTCGAGGACCTGCCGAGCTACGACCACCTGTTCGGCGCCACCCAGCACGACCGGCCCTCGTATCTCGAGAAGCACGACACCCAGGGGATCAGCGAGCCGCCCATCGGTCACGCCCCGATCGAGTCGGCGGGCGGCTTCGACCCCCGCGACTCGGTCGCCGCGCAGGAGCCTGCCCACCCCGAGCAGACGCTCGCCCCGCCCCGCGACACCCTGCACCCCGGTGCCGTGCCGCCGGCCACCCCGCCGACGGCCACCCCACCACCCTCGGCACCGCCGAGGGGCGGTCTCATCGACTCCGTCCCGTGGCGCAGCGGCGGCTCCAACGTGCCCGCTCCTGACCCCTCCCCCCGCGAGGAACCCCGCCGGCCCGACGTTCCTGCAGCCCCGCCTGCCGCTCCGTCCGCGTCGGCGCCCGCCGCTGCCCGCCCCCAGCCAGGCGCGGTGGCGGCCCCGCACTCCGCACGGCCCGGCAGCGTGCCGTTGCCCCCGGCACCGTCGGCCCGTCCCCCCGCCGGCGCCGCCCCGGTCGCGAGCCCGGCCCCGCCGCTGTCCGCAGTGCCCTCGACCCCCTCAGTGCCCTCGACCCCCGCGATGGCCGCAGCGGGCGACGACGCCGAGGCCACGGTCGACCGCAGCGCGCTGCTGGCGGGCCGGGCCCCGGTGAGCGGCCCGACGGTGCTGGCCGTCCTGTGCCCGGCCGGCCACTCCAGCCCGCCGCACTCCGGGGTGTGCCGGTTGTGCGGCCGTGAGATCCCGCCCCAGCAGCCGTTCCAGACCGCGCGACCGCCGTTGGGCCTGTTGCGGCTCGCGTCCGGCGACGTGGTGCAGCTCGACCGGGGGGTGCTGCTGGGTCGCTCGCCGAAGGTGAACGCCGAGCTCGCCGCGGCCGACCGACCCCACCTGGTCAAGGTGGCTTCCCCGCAGAACGACATCTCCCGCAACCACGTGGAGATCGTGCTCGAGGGCTGGCACGTCCTCATCCGTGACCTCGGGTCGACCAACGGCACGACGGTCGCGCTCCCCGGCCAGCACCCTGTGCGGCTTCGTCCCAGCGACCAGCAGGTCATCGAGCCCGGCACCGTGATCACCCTCGCCGACGAGGTCAGCCTCACCTACGAGGTGGGCTCGTGAGCACCTCGACCCCGCCCGAGATCCCGGGCCTGGTCTACGTCCAGCCGGTCGGGTCGGGCGGGTATGCCGACGTGTTCCTCTACGAGCAGCAGATGCCGCGGATGAACGTCGCGGTCAAGGTGCTCAAGGGTGAGGGGCTGACCCCGGCCATCCGGCGCCAGTTCGCCGACGAGGCTGACACCATGGCCCAGCTGGCCGACCACCCCTACATCGTCCAGGTGTTCCGGGCCGAGACCTCGGCTGACGGGCGCCCGTACCTCGTCATGAAGTACTACCCGCCGCCGAACATGGCGATGCGGGCCCGCTCGGAGCGGTTCACGGTCGAAGAGGTGCTGCGCATCGGCATCCAGCTCGCCAGTGCGGTCGAGACCGCCCACCGGGCCGGCATCACGCACCGTGACATCAAGCCGGCCAACGTGCTGGTCAGCCAGTACGGCGCCCCGGGCCTCACCGACTTCGGCATCGCCGGTCGTGGTGGCGCCGGCGCGGAGGAGGAGAACGACGACGTCGGCGTCTCCGTGCCGTGGGCACCCCCCGAGGTGCTGTTCGGCCAGTCGAACGGCGACGCGCGCGCCGACGTGTACAGCCTGGCCGCCACGCTCTGGCAGCTGCTGGTGGGTCGCTCGCCCTTCGAGGTCGGTGGCGGTGACAACTCGGCCTACGCCCTGATGCCCCGCATCCGGTCGAACCCCGTGCCGAGCACGGGTCGTGCCGACGTACCGGTCTCGCTCGAGCGCCTGCTCGGGCAGTCGATGGCCAAGGACCCCGGCAACCGCCCGGCCACGGCGCTCGCCTTCGCCCGCGCCCTGCAGGAGATCGAGCAGGAGCAGCGGTTCCCCCGCACCGCGATCGTCGTGCTCGACGAGCAGGGGCAGACGACCCTGGCCGACCAGACGCCCGCACCCGGGGGTGACGAGGACGACCGCACCCGGGTGCGCAGCCCGCAGGCGGTGCGCAGCGCCCAGGCGCTGCCGCAGCCGCGACCCAGCCGGACGGCATACCCGCCGCTCAGTGGATCGACGTCGATCCCGGCCGCCGGGCAGACCACCGTGACCTCACCCCGCCCCGGTCAGGCGACCTCCGGGGTGCCCGACGACGTCGCCGAGGAGGGCACGATCCGGGTGGACCGGTCGCGCGCGGCGACCGCAGGCAGCGCGGTGGGCGCGGCAGGCGCCGCGGTGGGCACGGCAGGCGCCGCCGGCCCCGTCGCCCCGGGCCCCGAGCCGGCCGCCGCCGACGTGCAGCGCCACGAGATCAGCCCGGCGATGCTGCTGACCGGCGTCACCGTGGTGGTGGCGGTGCTCGCGGCCATCGCCCTGTGGGCGGTCTTCGGTCGCGGCGACGGTGGCCCGGTCGCCACGCCGGCCAGGACGGTCGCCAGCCAGACCGACGACGACCCCGTCGCCATCGCGCCGGTGCCGACCATCTCGGCCCGGGGCACGACGGGTGCGGTGGCCTTCTCGTGGACCTACCCGGGAGCCCGGAAGGGCGACGTCTACCGGTTCCGCAGCGCACCGACCGTGGACGCCCTCACGGACGCGGTCTTCGCCAAGGCCGCGACGACGACCAGCGTCGTGAAGGCGGCCAAGGGCACCCAGGTCTGTGGCCAGGCCCGGGTCATCCGCAGCGGGTCGGAGTCCAACTGGTCCACGCCGCAGTGTGAGAAGGCGGGGTAGCGATGGGTGTGACCGTGGACTTCTGTGGGGAGCTCTTCGTGGCCGAGGGGTCGCGTCCGCTCACCATCGGTCGGGTCGGCGACGTGGAGATCGACGACAACCCCTACCTGCACCGCAACTTCCTGCAGATCGTCGAGGAGGGCGGTCTGTGGTGGCTGGCCAACGTCGGCACCACGCTGACGGCGACCGTGGCCGACAAGAAGGGCCTCTTCCAGGCCTGGCTCAACCCCGGCGCCCGGATCCCGTTGGCGCTCGAACGCCTGACGGTCTGGTTCACGGCCGGACCGACCACCTACGACTTCGACATCCTCGTCGACTCGCCCGCCTTCACCTCCACCGGCACGGAGGAGGTGGTCGAGGACGACGCCACCGGCGAGACGACGGTCGGGCGGGTGTCCTTCACCCCCGACCAGAAGCTGCTCATCGTGGCGCTGGCCGAGCCCTTCCTGCGACGCGGGCAGACCGGCGTGGCCCAGATCCCGTCGTCGGCCGACGCCGCCGCGCGGCTCGGCTGGAAGGTCACGAAGTTCAACCGAAAGCTGGACAATGTGTGTCAGAAGGTCGCAGATGCTGGTACACGTGGTCTGCACGGGGGGCCGGGGAAGCTCGCAAGCAACCGCAAGGCGAGGCTGGTCGAGCATGCGCTGTCGACCCGTCTCGTGACTGAGCCTGACCTGGTGCTGCTCGACAGCATCACGGACGGCAACCAAGGGGAGTAGGTAGTAGTGGGTCCGATGTCGACTCGACGGGTGGGGGTGGCGTCCGGTCTCGTGGTGGCGCTTGCCGCGACGAGCCTGACGTTCTTCGCGGTCACGTCCAAGGGCGAGACCGTGCACGAGACCGACCTCAGCGACGGCGGGGTGTGGGTCTCCTCGGCCAAGGACGCACGGTTCGCGCGGGTCAACAAGGCGGTGGGCCAGTTCGACGGCGGGGTGGTCGCCTCGAGCGGTCCCGGTGAGCCGGTCGACATCCTCCAGGACGACAACGCGGTCGCCGGCCTGGAGTTGGGCTCGGGGGCGTTCACGCCCATCGAGCCCAAGTCCGGTCGCGTCGACGAGGCGGGCGGCACGGCGGTGCCGGCGGCCCGTCCCGGCACCAACCAGACGGTCTTCGTCCCGCGCACGGTCGACCTGCGCGGTGGCACCGTCGCGATGGTCGAGCCCCGCGACGGCCGCGTGTGGGGCCAGACGTACGACCACGAGGCCGGGCTGGGTTCGCTCGACGGGATCAGCGCCACGGCCAAGCCGCTGGCCAGGATCGGCGCCGTGGCCGCGGTGGCCGTGGACGTCAGCGGCGGCATCCACGCCGTGTCCGGCGCCACCGGCACCGTGGTCTCGATCCCCCGGACGCCCACGGGTTTCGGCAAGCCCGTCACCGAGAAGATCGCCCTGAAGGGCGCGAAGGTCGTCGACATCACCGCCGTCGGCACCCGCTGGGTCGTCTACAGCGCCGACGCCGACCAGCTGTGGTTCCAGGGCAGCGACCGGCCCGCGGACGGCGGCACCGCGCGCGAGGAGGGCAAGCCCGCGTATGCCGCGTTGCAGCAGCCCGGTCCGGACGCCGACTCCGTGGGCCTCCAGGACGCCACGACGCTGCGGCTGATCGGGTTCGGTGGGGGCAGCGCCGAAGGAGGCGTGCAGGTCACCATCGGTGACAACGAGACCCCTCCGCAGCCGTCCCGGCCGCTGCGCACGGGGTCGTGCATCCACGCGGCCTGGGCGAGCGTGGTCACCAACTACTACGGCAAGGACTGCGGCGCCGGCCGCCCGGTGCCGGCGGTGTCGATCGAGCGCAAGACCAAGGAGTCCGTGCGCTCGGGCGTCGCGCTGCGCACCAACCACGGCCTCGTCGTCCTCAACGACCTCGACGGCGGTGAGGTCTGGGACCTCGAGAGCAAGCCGAAGAAGCTCGATGAGTGGGACTCCCTCATCCCGCCACCGCAGACCAGCAAGGACACCAAGAAGAAGGACGAGAACCTCATCGACGAGACGTCGGTGTCGCAGCCCCCGACGGCCAAGCCGGACAACCTCAAGGCCCGGCCGGGCCGCACGTCCAAGCTGCACGTCCTCGACAACGACACCGACGCCGCCGGCTCGGTGCTCGCGATCTCCCCCGACGACCTGTCCCGCCCCGACATGTCGGGGGTGACGGCCAGCGTCGCCGCCGACGGCCAGAGCATCGACATCACCGTGCCGGAGGAGCCGGAGCGCCAGTCGTTCTCGTTCACCTACAAGATCAACAACGGCAAGGCCCCGCAGAAGTCGCAGGCCAAGGTGACCGTGACCCTCGTCCCCGACGAGGTCAACTCGCCCCCGACCCTGCGCCCCGGGACGGCGAACCTGTCGAAGACGGTCTACCCGGTCATCGCCGGCAAGCTCCTCCCGGTGCAGGTCATCGGCGACTGGCGCGACCCGGAGAGCGACTCACTCAGCCTCGAGGCGGTCGCCGACGGGTCGTCGGTCGACGGACTCGGCCGCCTCAACGTCCTCGCCCCGCTGAAGGCCGGCACCCAGGGTGTCGAGTACTCCGTCAACGACGGGCGGGTCGGCGCGAAGGGCACCGTGTCGGTGAAGGTGCTCGGTCCGGACGACAGCCTGGTCAAGCCGGAGACGCAGCCCGACGTCGTGCGCGGCGTGGTGGGCAAGCCCCTGCAGCTCGAGCCGCTGGGCAACGACATCCCGGGCGCCGACCCCACCGAGCCGGACGCCCGCATGCGCCTCAGCCGGGAGCTGCAGCCGACCGGCTCGCTGGGGGTCACGACCAACCTCGACACCGGGGTCGTCACCGTGACCGGCACCAGCGCCGGCACCTTCACCCTGAGCTACGGCGCGCAGGTGGGTGGGGGCATCGCCGCCGGCCGGATCCGGGTGGACCTCATCGCCGACCCGGACCCCGACGCCCCGCCCGTGGCGGTCCCCGACGCAGCCACCCTGCGTGACCAGACGCCGGTGCTGACCGACGTGCTGGCCAACGACTACAGCCCGCGAGCCGATGTGCTGGTCACGCGCTCGGTGTCGGTGAGCGGCAACAGCAGCTGGCTGCGCGCCTCGATCTACCAGGGTCGCTGGGTGCGCATCGAGGCACTCGACCCGGCGGGCCAGGGCAGCCGGCCGCGCACGGGCACGGTGTCGTACACGATCAGCGACGGCGTCAAGGCGACAACCGGCGAGGTGGCCGTGTCGCAGTTCCCGGCCAACGACCGCAACGTGCCCGTGGTCGGTGACGACCAGGCCGTCGTCCGCGCCCAGGACACCGTGACCATCCCGGTGAAAGACAACGACAGCATGGCCGACGGCATACCGCTCGTGCTCGACCCGGCGAGCGTCAAGGTGATCGACGGCGCCGGCGTGGCCTTCGCCTCGGGCAACGTCGTGCGGTTCGTCCCCGAGCACCGCTCGCCGACCGTCCAGGAGACCGTGACGGTGGAGTATGCCGTCTACCCGATCGGCAGCCGGGAGAAGGCGACCACCGGCCGGATCACCGTGGCCGTGATGCCGCTGCCGACCACCGGCACGCCCAACCAGGCCCCGGTGGCGCGCAGCTTCTCCACGAGCGTGACCGCGGGTGACCCGCTGACCATCACGGTCCCCTCGTCGGGGGTCGACCCCGACGGCGACAGCGTCACCGTCTCCGGGCTGGTGGGCGAGGAGGGCGGCGCCGTCGACCTCCGCTTCGGCCGGGTCACCGGGTTCGGGCCGTCGACCATCAAGTACGAGGCGTACCCGACGTCGGCCGGCACCGAGGTGCTCAACTACCAGGTCCGCGACCGCTTCGGGGCCACGAGCCAGGGGTTCGTGCGGATCGGCGTGGTGCAGCCCGGCGACCCGCAGCCGCCCGTCGCCGTCGAGGACGAGGTCCGCGCGAAGCCCGGCAAGACGGTCACGGTCGACGCGACCCTCAACGACCTCATCGCCCGCGGCGACAGCATCGACCTCGAGTACCAGTCGCCCCTCAACCCGCCGCGGGAGCTGGCCAAGTGGAAGGTCGACGAGGCCAACACCTACTTCACGACCACGGTCCCGGCCCCGCAGGCGGGGGTGCAGCACCTCACCTACGGCATCTCCAACGGGCTGTTCGACCCGTCGCGGTCGACCATCGCCGTGGTCCCCGACCCGAACGCCAAGAACCCACCGGTCGCGGTCGACGACACGGCCAAGCCGAAGCAGGGTGAGACGAGCACCCTCGTCGACGCGCTGGCCAACGACCGCGACGTCGACGGCACCAGGGAGTCGCTGCGGATCTCCTCGGTGCTGTCACCGGACGGCAAGGTCGAGAACGGCCAGGTGCGGGTCCAGGTCAAGCCGTTCCCCTACACCGTCCCCTACGTCATCACCGACGAGGACGGCCTCACCGCCATGGCGCTGATCTACGTCCCGACGGGCGAGTCGGGGCTTCCCTTCGTCGTCTCGGGCGCGCTGATCGAGATGGACAAGGACTCCACGAAGACGGTCAAGCTGGCCGACTACGTGAAGTCCCCCCGCGCTCGCGTCGTCAGCATCACCACGGCCGACAACGTCAGCGCCTCACCCAGGGACCGGCTGCGGGTCGAGGCCGACGGTCGGGACGGCCTCACCCTCACCTCCTCGGGCGGCTACGTCGGACCCGGCGCGGTGATGCTGGAGGTGAGCGACCAGGAGACCGTCGACCAGAAGGACTTCAAGACCGCGTACCTGTCGATCCCGGTGCAGATCGGGCCGAAGATCCCGTTGCTGCGCTGCCCCAGCTACACGGTGAAGCTCAACGCCGGGGGTCGCGCGCGCACGCTCGACATCCCCACCCTGTGCCACGCCTGGGTGCCGGTCGGCATGACCCTCGACGACGTGGTCTTCGAGAGCAGCTGGAAGCCCGAGCCCCCGGGTGTCGAGCTGCGCCGCAGCGGCGCCGGTGACCGGACCGTGGCCCTCAAGGCCGGCGACCGAGCCCCCAGCAGCATCAGCGGGCGGCTGGTCGTCAAGGCGCGAGGCGGACCCGAGTCGACCATCGCGGTGTCGGTGCTGGGCATCGACGGTGGTGCGGTCGACGCCAACGGCAACCCGCTGCCGAGCCTGGGCCCGCCGCGGCTGCGCCCGTTCACGGTGTCCGGCCTCAAGGCCGGCTCGTCGCAGACCATCAACCTGCGGGCCTACCTCGACTCGCCGCTGGAGCGTCCCGACTGCATCATCTCCGCCGCCGCGGTCCCGTCCGGCTCGGGCCTGCAGGTCGCGCGGTCCGGGTGCGACCTGACCCTGACCGCCGACGCGAGCGCGCGCGGCCGCACCGTGGTGGACGTCTCGGTGGCCGACGGACCGGGCCGCAACGCCTCGGGCCGCGGCACCGTCGAGATCCTCGGCAAGCCCGACGCCCCGACCGGGGTTGCGGCCGAGGCCGACCGGGTCAGCGGCGGTTTCGCTCGCGTGCGCTGGCTCCCGCCGGTGGTCGACGGTGGCAGCCCGATCACCGGGTACGTCGTCGTGGTGAAGGGTCCGGGCGGACGAGAGGTCAGCTGCTCGGCCTCCCCGTGCACCATCACCGACCTCCAGAACGGTGAGTCGTACACCTTCACCGTGATCGCCGTGAACGCGATCGGGCGCAGCCCCGAGAGCACCGTGAGCAACCCGGTCGTCCCCGACACGCTCCCGAACCCCGTCAACGGGGTGCGCATGGCCGGGCGCGGCGACCGCTCCCTGACCATCGCCTGGACTGCTCCGGCCAAGAAGGGCAGTGACGTCACGACCTACGACGTGCGCGTCACCGACACCTCCACCGGCGCGATCCGCACCGCGACCGTGCCGGCCCCGGGCCTGAGCACCACCGTCACCGGGCTCACGAACGACGACCAGCAGTCCGTCCAGGTGCGCGCCAAGAACAAGCTCGGCTTCGGGCCGTTCGGCTCGGCCGTGCGGATGCAGTCGGCCGGCACCCCGCCAGCCGTCCCGGCCCCCCGGGTAGACAACGCCGGGACCGGTCCGGCGGCGGGGTCCTCGCGACTGACCATCTCGTGGGACCCGGTGAGCCCCAACGGCCCCCCGTTGACGAAGTACACCGTCTACGAGAGCCGCGGCGGTGGTGCGTGGACCGCCATCGGCAGCACCTCGCCGGACCAGCGCACCCTGGGGCACACCACCGTGTACGACGGCGCGAGCTACCGCTACGTCGTCACCGCCACCAACGGCGCCGACCTCGAGGGACCCAAGGCGAACCCGACGTCGTTCTCCTCGATCGGCATCCCCGAGGTGCCGGGCCGGCCGAGCGTGACCACTCCGGACCCCGACCTGTCCGCCACCGTGCGCGTGTCGGTGGGTGACTCGCGCTCCGGGTCGTTCACCGCGCTGCAGTGGCGGGGCAACGGCCGCACCGGCCAGGTGAGCTGTGGCTGTCCCGAGAACAGCACCAAGCAGTTCACGTTGACCGGGATGGGCAACACCTCGCAGACCCTCGAGGTCCGCGCCTACAACGGCACCAACTGGTCGAGCTGGTCGCAGGCGAGCAACAGCTACCAGCCCTACGGCCCGACCCCGGTCCCGGGTTCGTTCAGCGGCACGCGCAGCGGCGACGACCCCGTCTGGACCTGGAACCTGCGCACCAACGGCCGCCCGATCACCGACGTGGAGTATGCCGGGTCGTTCGACGGCACCGCCGGCGCCATCGAACGGCTCCAGCGCAACGGCACCAAGGGCACCACCTACAGCCTGCGGGTGCGGGCGAAGTCCGCGGCGGGGTGGTCCGGGTGGACGGCCACGGAGTCGGTCACCATCCCCAACCCCCCGGTCATCAAGGTGACCGTCCTCAAGGGCGATCCGTGTCCCCCCGGAGGGTGCTTCACGGCCTCCGGGTCGTGCACCTCGAGCGCCTGCCACTACATCGCCGTCCGGTCCGAGAACCTCAGCGGCGGGGCCAACTGCCACTTCCAGGCGAACGGCAGCGACGTCGGGGGCTGGGTCGACATGTCGATCGGCGCCAACCAGACCAAGCAGAGCCTCAACTACTACGGGTTCCCCGGCGGCACGGTGAGCGTCAACTGCGGCGGCCACCGGGACTCGATCACCTGGTGAGCGGGGCACCCGGTCCCGACCACGCGGCATACCCACGCATCGTCAACAGACACAACGGAGAGCGACACCCATGACCGTCACCCACGACCAGGCCCAGTGGTTCGCCCAGGCGTTCACCCAGATGGTCGACAACATCGACCGGGCCGTGCTCGGCAAGCAGCACGTCATCCGCCTCGCGCTGACCTGCATGCTCTCGGAGGGCCACCTGCTGCTCGAGGACTTCCCGGGCACCGGCAAGACCCAGCTCGCCCGGGCCATGGCCGGCACCGTGCAGGGCACCAACAGCCGGGTGCAGTTCACCCCCGACCTGCTGCCGAGCGACGTCACGGGCGTGACCATCTACGACCCGGCCAAGCAGACCTTCGACTTCCACGACGGACCGATCTTCGCCAACATCGTGCTGGCCGACGAGATCAACCGCGCGTCTCCCAAGACGCAGTCGGCGCTGCTCGAGGTGATGGAGGAGGGCCGGGTCACCGTCGACGGCGTGCCCCACAAGGTGCCCGAGCCGTTCATGGTCATCGCCACCCAGAACCCGATCGAGCAGGCCGGCACCTACCGGCTGCCGGAGGCCCAGCTCGACCGCTTCCTCATGAAGACGAGCCTCGGCTACCCCGACCACGAGGCCACCGTCGCGGTGCTCGCCGACGCCAAGACCCGTGACCGCACCAAGGCGCTCGAGCCGGTCGTGACCAGCAACGTCGTCACCGAGATGGCGGCGCTCGCCGACGAGGTGCACGTCGACCCGGCGATCCTCGCCTACATCTCCCGCATCGCCGAGGAGTCGCGACGCCACGTGTCGATCAAGCTCGGCCTGTCGGTCCGCGGCTGCCTCGCGTTCGTGCGGTGCGCCAAGACCTGGGCCGCCAGCCAGGGCCGCACGCACGTCATCCCCGACGACGTGAAGCTGATCAGCCACCCGATCCTGTGCCACCGCCTGCTCCTCACCGCCGAGGCGCAGTTCGCCAACATCACCGTCGACCAGGTCATCAACCAGATCCTCTCCGAGGTGGCTCCGCCCGCCGAGCGAGTCGCCTGAGCATGACCAGCACCGACCCGGGGCGGGGCCCCAGCAAGCTGGCCGAGGACGTGGGCCACACGACGCGACGAGCCGACCTCAAGAAAGGGCGTCGGCCATCGCGGCGTGCCCCCGGGTCCGCGTCGACGCCGCTGGCGGCTCCTCCGTATGCCGGGTCGCCCGGGACCACAGGTGCCGGCGCGAGTGCCACCCGGCCCCGACGCCTCCCCACGCTGCCGACGATCACCGTCACCCGCCCTCGGCTGCCCGTCTTCCTCTCGCGGGCTGGCCGGCAGACCTCCGGCCTGCTCGCCGGGCGCACCGAGGGCCTTCGGGCCAGGACCCGGCCGGCGTGGGGCCCGGTCGCGGAGTTCCTGCGCTGGATCTCACCGCTGGGCTGGAGCATCCTCGTGCTCGGGGTGGTCTGCTGGCTGGTCGCGGCGGTGGCCGACTGGGACGAGTGGGCCATGATCGGCGCCGCGGCGATGGCGCTCGTGGTGTGCTGCGCACTGCTGGCCGTGGGCCGCACGAGGGTGCGCATCGACACCGAGGTCGACCCCCTGCGGGTCACGGTGGGTGAGCCGGCCACCGGCCGAATCTCGGTCACCAACGAGTCGCGTCGGGGCATGCTCCCCCTGCTGGTGGAGCTGCCGGTCGGCATCACCGCGGCCCGGTTCACGCTGCCACCGCTGGGTTCCGGCAAGGCGCACGAGGAGCTCTTCGTGGTGCCGACCGAGCGCCGCGGCGTGATCGCCGTCGGTCCCGCCTCCACCGTGCAGGGCGACCCGCTCGGCATCGTGCGCCGCACCCTGCGCTGGACCGCGGTCACCGAGCTGTTCGTCCACCCGCGGACCCTGTCGCTGGAGAGCCTGGGCGCCGGACTCCTGCGCGACCTCGAGGGTGAGACCACCCAGGAGATGTCGATGTCCGACCTGGCCTTCCACGCGCTGCGCGAGTACCAGCCCGGGGACGACCGCCGCTACATCCACTGGCGCTCGTCGGCCAAGGCCGGGCGCCTGCTGGTGCGTCAGTTCCTGGACACCCGGCGCTCGCACCTGACCGTCCTCGTGGACGCCGACCCGGAGAAGTACGCGGGGGGCGAGGAGGATGCCGAGACCGCGATCTCGGTGGCCGCCTCGGTGGGCAAGCGGGCGCACATGGACGAGCAGGACTTCACCATCGTCTGTCGCGACTCGAGCGCCTCGCGCACGAGCGCACCGCTGGCCATGGACGCGCTGGCGCGGGTCGACCTCGGCCCCAGCGACCTCTACGCCATGGCGGGGGAGGCGCTCGCGCTGGCCCCCGACACCTCGATGGCCGTGCTCGTCACCGGGTCCGCGACCCCCTTCATCCAGGTGCAGCGGTCGCTCGGTCGGTTCGAGACCGAGGTGCTGCGGGTGGCACTCACCATCGACCGTGACCAGCGGGTCGGGGTCAAGAACGTCGGAGGCATCACGCTGATGAACATCCACGAGCTCGGCGACCTGCGCGCCGTGCTGATGGGGGTGATGGCCACGTGAGCGCCAGCCCGCTCGCCCCGCCGCGCGAGTCGATGATCCCCACCGAGCGCACGCGCGCCGACCGCGCCGCGAGCCTGCGCACCCGCCTGCTGCCGTCCCGCGACGACCTCGTCGACCTGGGCTTCACCGCCCTGCTGGTCGGGTTGGCGCTGTGGGGCTTCCGCACCGTGTTCTTCGGCTGGGAGTGGGTGCTGGCCGCCGTCGGTGGGCTCGTGCTCGGTCTGCTCGTGGCCCACGTGGTGACGGCGTTCCGCCTGCCGTCGATCGTGACCATGCTCGGTCTCGCCGCGGCATACCTCGTCCTCGGCGGGCCGCTCGCGGTCCGCGACCACCTCGTGGCCGGTGTCTTCCCGAGCGGTCGGACGATCCGCGACCTCGCGTCGACCTCGGTGCACGGCTGGAAGCGGCTGCTGACGCTGCTGCCCCCGGTGGACGCGACCGTCTCCCTCCTCGCGCTGCCCCTCCTCGTCGGGCTGGTCGGGGCCGCCGTCACCTACACGGTGGCGCGTCGCCGCGCCCACGGGTATGCCGTCGTGGTGCCGCCGCTGGTCGCCCTTGCCCTGACGATCGTGCTCGGGACCCTCGAGCCCGCCTCTCTTCTCGCGCAGGGAGTCGCCTTCGGTCTGGCCGCGGTCGGCTGGATGATCGTGCGTAGCAGCCGCTCGCGGGCGCCGCTGCAGAACGGCGCGGGCCGTGGGGCGCGGGCGGCCATCGGCACGGGTCTGCTGGCGTTGGCCGCGGTCGCCGGCCTGGTGGCCGGGCCCCACCTGCCCGGCACCGAGGGCGACCTGCGCCGGGTGGCGCGCACGGAGATCGTGCCGCCCTTCGACATCGCCCAGTTCCCGAGCCCGCTCGCCGGGTTCCGCAAGTACACCGAACCCAACGAGGCCAAGCTCTACGACACCGAGCTGATGCGGGTCACCGGCGCTCCGGCGGGCACGCCGCTGCGCTTCGCCACCCTCGACCACTACGACGGCGGGGTCTGGGGGGCCGGCGCACGGGCCGGCATCGACTCGCCCACGCCCGGCACGGCGTTCCAGCAGGTCGGCGAGAAGGTGAGCGCCCGCGGTGACGGCAGGCCGGCCACCGTGCAGGTCACCATCCCCGAGGGCGGCTACTCCGATGTGTGGCTCCCCACGGTCGGGCAGGTCACGGGGGTGAAGTTCGCCGGCGCCCGGGCCGGTCAGCTCGCCTCGAGGCTGTGGCTGAACACCGACACCAGCACGGCGATCGTGCCCGACCGGGTGTCGGCCGGCGACCGCTACACGATGAGCGTGCTGCTGCCGACGAAGGTGGTGCGCGACAAGCTCCCCACCTCGTTGTCCACCGCCACGGGCAACCTCGTCCAGAACGAGGAGCTCGGCTTCCTCGACGAACGGGCCGACGCCTGGAGTCAGGGTGCGCAGAGTCAGGGTGCACAGGGTCAGGGTGCGCAGGGCTCGTGGGACGAGCTGCGTGCCGTGGCCGCGGCGATGAAGGGTGACGGCGCGTACACCGACGGGGGCACCAAGAACTCGGTCGAGAGCTACTACCTCGCGGGGCACTCCCGCGGGCGGCTGGCCCGCTTCGTCGGTGCCACGCAGCTGGCCGGCAACGACGAGCAGTACGCCGCGACGCTGGCCCTCGTGGCCAACCGGTTCGACATCCCCACCCGGGTGGTCATGGGTGCCGAGCTGCCCGCGGACGGCGTGGTCAGGGGGAAGGACGTCCACGCGTGGGTCGAGGTGCAGGACACCACCGGCACGTGGATCCCGCTGCTGCAGGACACCTTCCTGCCCGACCGCAACCAGAAGCCCAACCAGCTCCAGTCCAAGACCGACGAGCAGAAGATCGGCGCCCTCGTGCCGCCGCCGGCCGGCACCAACCCGCCGAGCGTGCTGCAGGGACCCGACCAGGCCCAGAACGCCGTCAACCTGAAGAAACCCCCGAAGAAGCTGTTCGACCCCTCCGCCTGGCCGACCTGGCTGCGCTGGCTGGTCTTCTACGTCCTCGTCCCGTTGCTGGTGCTCGTCGCCCTCTACTGGATGGTGCGGGGAGCCAAGGCCTGGCGACGTCGGCGCCACGCCACGCGGGGCACGGCGACGGCGCGGGTCGCGTGGGCGTGGGACGACCTGATGGACAGCGCCCGGTCGTTCGGTCACGCCCTGCCCCGGCGGGCCACGCGGCTCGAGCAGGCGGCTGCCCTCTCCCGCCTCGACAGTGCGAACGCCCTGGCCAGCCGGGCGAATGCGCTCATCTTCGGCCCGGGCACCCCTGACGTCGACGATGCCGGGGCCTACTGGCGCTCGACCAACGAGGCGCGTGGTGACCTCCGGGCGAACTGCGACTTCTGGCGCCGGTTGCGGTCCGACGTCGACCCTCGACCGCTCTTCACGCGCGGACCGGTGACCCCGGAACGGCGCCGCCGCACCCTTCCTGCCCTTGCCACCCTGACCCGGAGGACGGCTGCCTCGTGAAGCTGAAGTTCACCCTGCGATCCTCGGGCGACGTCGACACCGACCTCGTCGCCACGGTCGACGGCACCACCACCGTCGGACAGCTCGCGGAGTACCTCGTCCTGGCCGACCCAGCTCGCGGCGCGGCCGCCGTGCAGCCCGGACTCGGTGACTTCACCCTGTCGCACGTCGCCGAGGGCTACCGCGCCGTCGACCCGCGGGCGACGATCGCGGAGAGCGGCCTGCGCTCGGGTGCACACGTCGCGGTGACGCGACGCACCGAGGGGTATGCCGACCGCGGCCAGTCCGTCGCGACCGCCGTGGTCGTGGCCGGCCCCGACACCGGCCGCGAGGTCCCGCTCGGGGCCGGCACGGCATACCTCGGTCGGGGTCGCGGCTGCGAGATCCAGCTGAGCGACGCGCAGGTCTCGCGCCGGCACGCCCGGCTGCTGGTGACCGACATCGTCGAGGTCATCGACCTCGGTTCGTCGAACGGCATCCAGGTGCAGGGCCAGCAGGTCGACCGTGCGGTGCTGAAGAGCGGCGACCGGTTCACCATCGGCTCGTCCGAGATCGAGGTGCGGGTCGCCGGGGGCAACACCGGGCTCGCCGCGGCCCGCGGCACCTCGCTGCCGTTCTCGCGGTCCCCCCGGATCGCGCCCCTCTACGTCGGGCGCGAGTTCCCGGTGCCGGCGCTGCCCGAACGCCCCAAGCCGGAGCGACCTCCGTGGATCGCCGCCGCGGTGCCGATGCTCATGGGTCTCGGCCTGGCCCTCGCGCTCCACAACATGCTGTTCCTGCTGTTCATCCTGCTGACGCCGGCCATGTTGTTCGGGCACTACTTCGAGTCGCGACGCAACGCCCGCAAGGACTACGAGCAGGCGCTGCTGGAGTTCCGCGAGGACCTCGCCCTGATGGTCGAGCAGCTCGAGGAGGAGCAGGGGCGTGAGGTGGTGGGTCGGCAGGCCGAGCACCCCGCGAGCACCGAGGCCGTCCAGGCGGTCGACAGCGCCTCGGCCCTGTTGTGGACCCGGCGCCCGGGTGACCCCGGGTTCTGCGAGTTCCGGCTCGGCCTCGGCGAGCTCCCGTCGCGCAACACCCTCAAGCTCCCCGAGCTCGGGCGGTCGCGGGCCGAAGCATGGCTAGAGGCCTCGCAGGCCGTCGACGGGATGGGCGCGGTCCGCCCCGTCCCGGTGGTCGCGGAACCGTTGCGCACCGGGGCGATCGGCATCTCCGGCCCTCGCCAGCGTGCCCTCGAGGCGGCTCGTGCCGTCGTCGTCCAGGCGGTCGCCCTGCACTCGCCGGCCGACCTCGTCGTGGCGGCGGTCGGCTCGCCGGCCACCGCCCGCGACTGGGACTGGCTCAAGTGGGTGCCGCACACGGCCTCCCCGCACAGCCCGATCGACGCCCGCCACCTCGCCAACACCGGTCCGGCCAGCCTGTCGCTGGTCACCGAGCTCGAGGAGCTCGTCGCGAGCGGGCCGCCGTCGGCGGAGCCCGCCGACGACTCGACCGGTCCGGTGCAGGGCACGTTCAAGCCGCCCCGGCTGCCCGTGGGGCGGCCCATCGTGCTGCTCGTCGTCGAGGACGACGCGCCCCTCGAGCGCAGCCGACTGGTCCAGCTGGCCGAACGCGGCTGGCGCCACGGCATCGTCGTGCTCTGGGTCTCGCCGACGACCGCCACCCTCCCCGCGGCCTGCCGCACCTTCGTCGAGCAGGGCCCCCAGCAGGGTGACGCCGTGGTCGGGTACGTCGGTGAGGCAGTGGTGCGGATGCCGGTCGACGCCGACCACGTCGAGGCGGCGGACGTCGAGCGACTCAGCCGCCAGATGGCCCCGCTCGTCGACTCCGGCGTGCCCGTCGAGGACGAGAGCGACCTGCCGCGAGCGGTGTCGTTCGTGAACCTCGTGGGTCACGAGCTGGCCGAGGCCCCCGGGCCGGTCATCGAGCGCTGGGGTGAGAACCGGTCGATCCTCACCGGCCCGTATGCCGCCGGGCCCGTGGCGCGCCCGAAGCCGGGCAACCTCCGCGCCGTCATCGGGCAGTCGGCGGCCGGCACCTTCTCGATCGACCTGCGCGCCGACGGACCGCACGCCCTGGTCGGCGGCACCACCGGCGCCGGCAAGTCGGAGCTGCTCCAGGCGTGGATCCTCGGCATGGCCGTGGCCCATTCCCCGCAGCGGCTCACCTTCCTGCTGGTCGACTACAAGGGTGGATCGGCCTTCCGGGACTGCGTGAACCTGCCCCACACCGTCGGACTGGTCACCGACCTGTCGCCGCACCTCGTGCGGCGGGCGCTCGCGTCGCTGTCGGCCGAGCTCAAGCACCGCGAGCACATCCTCGCCCAGCACAAGGCCAAGGACCTGGTCGAGCTCGAGCGCCGGGGCGAGGTCGCGGCGCCTCCCAGCCTGGTCATCGTGGTCGACGAGTTCGCCGCGCTGGTGCAGGAGGTCCCCGAGTTCGTCGACGGCGTCGTCAACGTGGCGCAGCGCGGCCGCTCGCTCGGACTCCACCTGATCCTCGCCACGCAGCGGCCGGCCGGCGTCATCAAGGACAACCTGCGCGCCAACACCAACCTGCGGATGGCGTTGCGGATGGCCGACGAGGCCGACAGCGACGACGTGCTCGGCACGCCCGTGGCGGCATACTTCGACCCGGCCCTGCCGGGCCGCGCGGTCTCCAAGGCCGGGCCCGGTCGCCTCACCCCCTTCCAGACCGGGTATGCCGGTGGGTGGTCCACCGGCGAGGCGCCGGCCGCCTCGCTCGACGTCGAGACCCTCGGGTTCGGGGTCGGCACGCCGTGGGAGCTGCCCGTCGTCGAGGACGCCCACGACGTCGTGCAGGAGGACCTCGGCCCGACCGACATCCAACGGGTCGTGACCCAGATCGGCGCGGCCCAGGTGGCCGCCGAGATCCCTGACCCGCGCAAGCCGTGGCTGCCGGAGCTGGCACCGGTCTACGAGCTCGCCGACCTGCCGACCCGTCGCCGTGACGACGAGCTCGTCATCGGCATCAGCGACGACCCCGACAGCCAGACCCAGCCGCCGATCAGCTTCCGTCCCGACATCGAGGGCAACCTCGCGGTGTTCGGGGCCTCCGGCGCCGGCAAGAGCGCCTTCCTGCGGACCATCGCCGTCGCGGCGGGCTTCACCGTGCGCGGCGGACCGTGCCACGTCTACGGCCTCGACTTCGGCAACCGTGGGCTGGCCATGCTCGAAGCGCTGCCGCACGTCGGCAGCGTCATCTACGCCAGTGACCACGAGCGGGTCGTCCGGCTGCTCACCATGCTGCGCGAGACGATCGACGAGCGGGCCCTGCGCTACTCCGCCGTGAACGCCGCCACCATCACCGACTTCCGGCGGCTCGCCGAGGCTCCCGACGAGCCACGGATCCTCGTCCTCGTGGACGGGCTCACCAGCTTCCAGGCGGCCTACGACAGCCATGCCGGGCAGCGGTGGCTCGACCTGTTCACCTCGCTGGCCGGGGACGGACGACCGCTGGGCGTGCACTTCGTCGTCACGGCCGACCAGCGCAGCGGGCTGTGGGGCGGGCTCTCGTCCGCGATCCAGAACCGCGTGGTGCTGCGGATGGCCACGGTCGACGACTACCTGGCGCTCGATGTCGACGCCGACGTGCTGTCGCTGGGCTCGCCCCCCGGCCGCGCCATCGTGCACGACCGCGAGGTGCAGGTCGCGGTGCTCGGCGGTTCGTCCGACTCCACCGTGCAGGCGCGGGCCATCAACGGCTTCGCCGAGGGGGTGCGGCGGGCCGGCGTGCCCGAGGCACCGCCGATCCTGTCCCTGCCCGAGTCGGTGTCGCTCTCGACGCTCCCGGCGGTCGACGCCGCAGGACGGCCCGCGATCGGGCTGTCGTCCACCACGATGCGTCCCATCGGGTTCGACCTGAGGGGGAGCCAGATCGTCCTCGGGCCGTCCGGCAGCGGTCGGACGACAGCGGTCCTGACGATGGCACAGGCGGCCCTGCGCGCCCAGCCGGGGCTGCGGTGCTGGCTGTTCAGCCCGCGCCGGTCGGTGCTGACCCGGACCACCGGCGTGTGGACCGAGAGCGCCGTCGGGGTCGACGACTGCCGGGCCCTGGCCAAGCGGCTCAAGGACGAAGTGGTGGAGGCCGGACCCTCCGGAGCCACCATGCTCGTGGTCGTCGAACGCGCCCAGGACTTCGACGGGTCGATGGCCGAGGACGACCTCTTCGAGCTCTTCAAGGCAGTCGTGAACTCCGAGCAATGCGTTGTGGCAGAAGGCGATTCGGGATTCTTCAACTCCAACTACGGCATGTCCGGCGCCCTGAAGTCGTCGCGCTCGGGAGTGTCGCTCCAACCCAGTGGTGACGAGGCCTCGGCCTTCGCCGCCGACTACCGCGGCGTCAGCCGCGACCAGCTCCTCGAGGGCCGTGGCTTCCTCGTGCGCCGCGGCAACCCCGAACTCCTGCAGGTGGCCCTGCCGCTCTCCACGGGCGCCACGGGTGGAGGCGGGGTGGGGAGTGCTCCCCATTGAGGTACCGCGTGACCCGCACCTAGTTTTCTCGCAGCAAGCACTGACTCGCACCACGACTTGTCCAGATCCGCAACACCAAGCGAGTGCCACCAACGGCGCTCACGACACGAAAGAGGGGAACCGTCATGGCTGAACTTTCCATGAAGACCGGCATCGCCCGGGCCCAGGCCGGCGTCCTGGACGACTCCGCCCAGAAGATCAAGAAGGCGAAGACGGAGATCGACGACCTGATCGGTCAGCTCAAGAACAGCTGGTGGGGTGAGGACCAGAAGAAGTTCGAGACCAAGTGGAACGGGCAGTATGCCGCGGACCTCACCAAGGCCGCGACCGGCCTGACCAAGGCGGCCGACCAGATCCGCACCGAGGCCAAGCAGCAGGACCAGACCTCGCACTGACCCGGTGGCCTCGAGGCCCCGACCACGCGCGGACCTCGAGCACCCGGCACAGCAGGCAGTAGGCACGAAGAACCACATCCGGCACGACCCACGAACGGCACGAAGACAAGGAGACAACCATGCTTCCCACTCCCGAAGGTGGCGGCGGCGGCGGCGAGAAGAAGGGGATGGACCCGTCGAAGGTCCAGGACGTCATCTCTCGCCTCGGCAAGGCCAAGGCCGACCTCCAGCACGCCAAGCAGGACGCCGACCAGGCCGCGCACAAGCTGGCCGGCGCCTGGCACGGCCCGGACTCGACCCGCTTCCAGTCCCAGTGGAAGAACGACGCCAACCACATCGACCAGACGGTCCTCGACGTGACGGAGATGCACAAGCGCCTGCAGGCCGAGCTGGCCGAGCAGAAGGCCACCTCGAACTGAGGCCACTCACGCCGGCGACCGCTCCCGGGTCACCCAGGGACGGTCGCCGGCGTGACCTCGCACCACAGCGCACCCAGACCCGCGCACCCAGACCCGCGCACCCAGACCACCCCGTGCCCTCGTGGCACCTGTTGTGAAAGCAGACTGCCATGGGCGGCACCGACAAGAAGGGCATGGAGAACCAGAAGGTTCGTTCCATCGCCGAGCAGCTGTCCCGGGTGCGCCGTGACCTGACCGACGCCACCACCACCGCCGAGAAGGCCGTCCGGCAGCTCCGCGGCGTCTGGGTGGGCGAGGACGCCACGAGCTTCTTCAACGCCTGGCCGACCACTCGCGCCACGCTGGACTCGAGCTCCGGCGGGGTCGAGGAGCTCACCAAGAGGCTGGCCGAGGAGATCGGTGACCAGGAGCTGACCTCCGGCGTGACCGGGGGTGGCGACGGACCCGGCGACGGCGGTGGCGACAGTGACGGCGACGGCACGCCCGATGCGACCGACCAGGACGACGACAACGACGGCACGCCGGACGGCAAGGACGAGGACGACGACAACAACGGCGTCCCGGACGACCGCGACGACGACCCCGAGGACTCCGACGACCAGGACGACGACGGTGTCGACGACAACAGCGACGAGGACGACGACAACGACGGGATCCCCGACGACGTCGACGACCACGACGACAACGACCACGACGACGACGGCATCGCCGACGGCGACGAGGACCCGCTCGACGACGACCAGGACGGCATCCCGGACGTCGAGGACGGCGACGACGACAACGACGGCATCCCCGACGAGGACGACCCCGAGCACGCCGCCGAGTCGCCGTTCGACAAGCCCGAGCTCAACGTCGGCATGACCCTCGCCGACGGCGAGAAGCAGCTGTGGGACGTCTCGGCCATCGACCACACGTGGGGCGACGAGGACGGCAACCACCTCTCCGCCGAGTTGCTCGGCACCGATGGCAAGGCCGACTACGAGCTCGGCATCTCGCAGGACGGCCTCGTGGCCTCCGGTGGCGTGATGGCCGGCGCGTATGTCGCCAAGGTGAGCGGCGCATACTCCAACAGCTACGGCACGCAGGCCCAGGGCGAGGCGTACGTCGGGGCGCAGGCCAACGCTGACGCCGGCGTCAAGATCGGCCTCGACGGCGCCAAGGCCAACGTCGGCGGTGAGGTCTTCGCCGGCGGCAAGGCCGAGGGCGAGGTCAGCCAGGACCTCGGTCCGGTGGACGTCGGGGTCGGCGGCGAGATCTCCTATGGCATCGGTGCCCACGCCGAAGCCGACGCCGAGATCAGCAGCGACAACATCGGGGTCTCGGTCGACATCGGTGCCACGCTGGGCATCGGTGGCGGCATCAAGTTCGACATCGGGTTCGACCCGCCCTGGTAGGCCGCAGGCCCGATCACACCGACCCGGCCCCGGTCCGCACGATCGTCAGCACCCCATGCAGAACCCACGCAGCACCCACGCAGCACCCACGAAAGGCGCGCCAGCACCATGAGCACCCTCAGCTTCCCCTCCGAACGCTTCCCCGCGCCGCCGGCGGTGAGCATCGACGTGCCCGACACCTGGGAGCCCGTGTCCGCGCCCGCCGTGGCGCTGGCCGCGAAGCAGACGGAGGTCAACGCCGACTTCACCCCCAACGTGATCGTCCGGCTCGGCACCCGCCCCGAGAACGACCAGCCCGCCGACGCCCTGATGGAGCTGCGCGGCTCGGTCGACCAGCGTCCGCAGGCCGAGGTGGGCGAGGTCCGGACGGTCGAGATCAACGACCAGGAGTTCCACCGCGTCGACGTCTCGTGGGTCGACCCGCAGTTCGGGACGATCCGGCAGGTGCACGCCTTCGCCAGCCTGCCCCGCCAGGACGCCTTGCAGGACTTCGTCCACGTCACGGGTTCCGCCGGAGGGGCCGGCGTCGACGCGGACCTGTCGGTCGTCGAGCAGGTCATCGCCTCCACCCGCGTCACCCGCTGACCCAGCCCCACGGCATACCCCCCTGCCCACTTGTTGCGTCCTGGTGGTCACAGGCGGCGGGAATCGGGGGTCTGGTGACGTCCTGGGCGCAACAAGTCGGGAACGCGGCATAGGAAAGGGGCACCCGACCAGACGGCCGGGTGCCCCTTTCGTATGCCGTGTGGCAGAGGTGCTGGGGTCAGCGCTCCTCGGTGCCGGCGATGAAGGCCTCGAGCTTGGTGCGGCCCTCGGTGTCCTCGCGCTGCACGGGCGGGGACTTCATCAGGTAGGACGAGGCGCTGATCAGCGCGCCGCCGATGCCGCGGTCCTTGGCGATCTTCGCCGCGCGGATGGCGTCGATGATGATGCCGGCCGAGTTGGGGGAGTCCCAGACCTCGAGCTTGTACTCGAGGTTCAGCGGCACGTCGCCGAACGCGCGACCCTCGAGGCGGACGTAGGCCCACTTGCGGTCGTCGAGCCACGCGACGTAGTCGGACGGGCCGATGTGGACGTTGCGGCTGTCGGTCAGACCCGCCAGGGCGCCGGTCAGGTTCGACGTGACGGCCTGGGTCTTGGAGACCTTCTTGGACTCGAGGCGCTCGCGCTCGAGCATGTTCTTGAAGTCCATGTTGCCGCCGACGTTGAGCTGGTAGGTGCGGTCCAGCGTCACGCCGCGGTCCTCGAACAGCTTGGCCATCACGCGGTGCGTGATGGTCGCGCCGACCTGCGACTTGATGTCGTCACCGATGACCGGCACGCCAGCCGCCTCGAACTTCGCGGCCCACTCGGGGTCGGAGGCGATGAAGACGGGCAGGGCGTTGACGAAGGCCACGCCGGCGTCGATCGCGCACTGGGCGTAGAACTTGTCGGCGACCTCGGAGCCCACCGGGAGGTAGGAGACCAGCACGTCGGCCTGGGTGTCCTTGAGGACCTGCACGATGTCCACGGGCTCGGCGTCGGACTGCTCGATGGTTTGGGCGTAGTACTTGCCGATGCCGTCGTAGGTGTGGCCGCGCTGGACCGTGACGCCCGTGGGGGGCACGTCCGCGATCTTGATGGTGTTGTTCTCCGAGTTGCCGATCGCCTCGGCCAGGTCGAAGCCGACCTTCTTGGCGTCCACGTCGAAGGCGGCGACGAACTCGACGTCCTTCACGTGGTACTCACCGAACTGGACGTGCATGAGCCCGGGGACGTTGCCTGCCGGGTCGGCGTCCTTGTAGTACTCGACACCCTGGACCAGCGAGCTGGCGCAGTTGCCGACGCCAACGATGGCGACGCGAACGGATCCCATGGGAAGACTCCTTCAGTTGTTCGGGGTAGGGGTGATGGGGGTGGTGCTCTGGGTCGTGCTCTGGGTCGTGCTCGGGGTGGTGCTGGGGGCCGGTGACGGGATGTTCCGTTCGGCGGTGATCAGCTCGTTGAGCCAGCGGACCTCGCGCTCCGCGGAGTCCAGGCCGTGCCGCTCGAGGGCGGCGGTGTAGGTGTCGAAGCGCTCGCGGTTCTTGGCGGAGCTGGTGCGGATGGTGTCCAACCGCTCCTCGAGCCGGCTGCGGCGTCCTTCGAGGATCCGCAGCCTGACCTCGGCCTCGGTGCGGGCGAAGAAGGCGAAGTGGACGTCGAAGGTGTCGTCCTCCCACGCGGTCGGACCGGCTTCCTTGAGCAGCTCCTGGAAGTGCTCCTTGCCGTCGGCGGTGAGCTCGTAGACGATGCGGGCGCGCTTGGAGCCGGCGGTCGCCGCCGTGTGCTGGTCGGCGCTGGCCTCGGAGATGAGGCCCTGGTCGAGCAGCCCGCGCAGGCACGGGTAGAGCGTGCCGTAGGACAACGCGCGGAAGGCACCGAGCGCGGCGTTGAGTCGCTTGCGCAGCTCGTACCCGTGCATGGGGCTCTCGTGCAGCAGTCCGAGGACGGCGAACTCGAGGAGCTCTGAGCGACGGCTCATGACGGGCTGCACCTCCCTCGCGTTGGTCCGCATGGATCGGGTCCGTGCGAGTCACCGGTGGTTCGACGACGCCCGCAGCCTACACCAAGATATATCGAGCCGATATATCTGGGAATCCGTGACCTTTCGCCCCCGTGGTTCGTTGACGTGGGGTCGGGCGAATGCACGATTCTCACCGTCGCCAGTCATACTGAGCGTCAGTTGACGGCGCGGAGCCGTGGCCGAAGGGCCGGGGACCGTGCCTGTTGTATGCCGATCGGGAAGGTCAGATGAGTACCTCACGTCCGAAGACGCGCGCCCAGGCGAAGGCCGCGCAGCGCACCGCCGCGAAGGGTGGTGCCGGCACGGGTCCCGCCTCCGCGGGGCGGGGCTCGACCAGCGGCGCAGGCCGGGGCGACGGGGGCCGGGGCAGCGGTGGCAAGGGTGGTCCGCGCAAGGGCGGCCGCGGCCGGCGCTGGGCCAAGGGCCTCGGCATCGCGGCACTGGTGGGCTTCCTGCTGGCGGTCGTGGCGTTCTTCATCGCCTACTCCCTCGTCGACACCCCCAAGCCGAACGAGCTGGCCAACGCGCAGGCGTCGATCATCTACTACGCCGACGGCAAGAACGAGATGGCCAGGATCAGCGAGATCAACCGTGAGTCGGTGAAGCTCGCACAGGTGCCGAAGGCCGTGCAGGAAGCCCACCTCGCCGCCGAGGACCGCAACTTCTACCAGAACTCCGGCATCAGCCCGACCGGCATCGCCCGCGCCGTCTGGGTGGGCCTGCGCGGTGGTGCCACCCAGGGTGGGTCGACCATCACCCAGCAGTACGTGAAGAACTACTTCCTCACCCAGGACCAGACGCTGTCGCGCAAGGGTCGCGAGATCATCATCTCGATCAAGATCGCCAAGCAGCAGTCCAAGGACACGATCCTCGAGAACTACCTCAACACCATCTACTACGGCCGGGGCGCCTACGGCATCCAGACCGCGTCGAAGGCGTACTTCAACAAGGACGTCTCCAAGCTCACGCCGTCCGAGGGCGCCTTCCTCGCCTCGGTCATCCGTGGCCCGTCGTTCTACGACCCGGCCCTCGGTGCGGAGCAGAAGGCCAACGCCGAGGCGCGCTGGACCTACGTCATGGACGGCATGGTGAGCCAGGGCTGGCTCAGCCCCCAGGAGCGCGCCGCCGCGAAGTTCCCGACCGTGCAGAAGCCCCGCAAGGCCACGGGTTCGTCCGGCCCGTCCGGCTACCTGGTCGACCTGGTCAAGAAGGAGCTCAAGGCCAAGCTCAAGATGAGCGACGCGGACATCGACAAGGGCGGCTACAAGATCGTGACGACGATCGACCGCAACGCCCAGGCGGCCGCGGTCAAGGCCGTCAACGACCGCATGCCGACCGACAAGGGCGCCGACACCCTGCACGTGGGGCTGACGAGCATCAAGCCAGGTGACGGCGCGATCGTTGCCCTGTACGGCGGCCAGGACTACCTCAAGGAGCAGTTCAACACCGCCACCGACGCCAAGATGCAGGCCGGTTCGACGTTCAAGGTGTTCGCCCTGCTCGCGGGCCTGTCACAGGACAAGCCGATCAGCACCAAGACGATGTTCGACGGCAAGACCCCGCAGTACTTCAAGGAGTTCGCCGACTCGACTGGTGACGAGAATGCCAAGCGGGGCCGGGTCACCAACTTCGGGTTCGAGAACTTCGGCCGGATCGACCTGCGGACCGCGACGGCCCACTCGGTCAACACCGTCTACGCCCAGCTCAACATCAAGGTGGGCCCGCAGAACACCAAGGCCGCCGCCGTCGCGGCGGGGCTGCCGGAGAAGACCCTCGGCGACAACTATGCCAACGTGCTCGGCACCGACAGCGTCACCGTGCGAGACATGGCCAACGCCTACGCCACGATCGCCGCGAACGGCATCCGCGCGGTCCCCTACCTGATCCGGACGGTCAAGGGTGGCCCTGGTGACCTGGACTACAAGGTCAAGGTGTCGCGGAAGGTGGTCTTCGACAAGGGGGTCACCGCCGATGCCATCGACGCGATGACGCAGGTCGTCAAGCGCGGCACCGGGTCGTACGCGCAACAGCTCGGGCGCCCCGTGGCCGGCAAGACCGGGACGACGTCCAACAACAAGGCGGCCTGGTTCAACGGCTTCACCCCGCAGCTGGCCACCGCGGTCGGGATGTACCGCACCGGCAAGGGCGGAGCGGAGCTGTCGATGACCAACATCGGCGGCTACCGGGAGATCACCGGTGGCACCATCCCGATCCGGATCTGGACCGACTACATGCAGACCGCGCTGACCGGCCTGCCGGTCGTCGACTTCCCGCCACGGGCCGGCCTCGGCGACGACCAGGTCTTCACGCCGCCGCCGACCACGACCACCACGACGACGACGACCACGACCACCACCACGACGCCGCCGACGACGACCACGACGACGCCGCCACCGACCAAGACCAACAAGCCGACGAAGACCACGGTCACGGTGCCGCCGCCGACGATCACCCTGGGCGGAGCGCCACAGACGACCCCCGCGACGCAGTGACCCACGAGGGGGATCTGCTCCCCAGTGGCTCGCTGGCTGTTGCCGGCGGGCCGCTGGGCCGTCACGTGTCGGCGCGCGCGGTCTCGTGGCTCGCGGCCGTCGTGCCCCTCCTGGTGGCCACGGGCGCCACGATGGCGCTGTCCGTGGCGGAGCGGGCGCACTGCATCCAGAAGGGCTGGGTCGGGTCCGACCAGTTCTGGCACGCCTGCTTCTCCGACCTCCCCGCGCTCTACCAGCTCGGCAACCTCGACGAGGGCCTGGCCGCTTACGTCGCGGGAGAGGGCGCCCGTGCCGACCACCCGGTGCTCACCGGGGCGGTGATGGCCTGGGTCGGGGGGCTGGTGCCGGACGGCTCGTTCCTCGACCAGACCCGGTGGTACTTCGCGCTGTGGGCCCTGCTGGGCACGGCGCTCGCCGTCGCCATCGTCTACCTCACCGCCGCGTCGCGCCCCTCGCACGTCACGAACGCCGCGCACGTGGCGTTCAGCCCCGTGCTGGTCCTCACCGCGATGCTGTCGCCCGACCTCTTCGGGGTGGCGCTGGCGAGTGCGGGCATCTGGGCGTGGAGCCGTCGTCGACCCGTCGCGGCCGGGGTGCTGCTCGGCCTCGGGGTCGCGGCGCGCACCTACCCCCTGCTCATCCTGCTCGCGCTGGTGCTGCTCGGCCTGCGCAGCGGGCGGCTCGGGGCGGTGCGTCGCACGCTCGGCGCGGCGGCCGGGGCCTTCGCGGTGGTGCTGCTGCCGTTCCTCCTGGCCAACCCCGGCGCGGTGCTGCGCTCCTCCCAGGTCTGGTGGGACAGCGCCGCGGGCCTGGGTTCGGTGTGGATGATCCCCCAGCTGGTGGGTCACCCCCTCCCGACCGGCGCCACCACCCTGCTCGCCGTCGTGGGACTGCTGGTGGCCATGGGGGTGGGGGCGGTGTTCGCGCTGAGCACCCGCCGCCGACCGACCGTGGCCGAGGTCGCGCTCGTCCTCGTGGCGGCCGCCCTCCTCACCGGCAAGGCGTTCCCGGTCCAGGCCTCGCTGTGGCTGCTGCCCCTCGTCGCGTTGTGCGGCCTGCGCTGGCGCGACCACCTGCTGTGGGCGGGTGCCGAGGCGCTGCACTTCGTCACCGTGTGGCTCTACGTCGGGGGGCTGTCCAAGCCCGACCGTGGCCTCCCGCCCGGCTGGTATGCCGTGTTCCTCACCATCCGGGTCGCTGCCGTCGCGTACCTCGTGTGGCGGGTCTGGCACACCGCTGCCGCCCGTGCGCCCGTCCCGGACCCCGAGGACGCCGCCGACCTCCCCGACCTCCGGTCTTTGAGCGATCCGACGGACCAGGACCCGTCGGATCGCTCAAAGACCCGCGTCGGAGGCGGGCTGGACGACGAGGTGGACGACGAGCTGGACGACGAGCTGGCGGGTGACTTCGCCGGTGCTCCGGACCGGCTGCTCGTCCGCCTCGCCTGACCCGGGCCGACCACGACAGCCCCGCTGCGCCGCGCCGCACGAGGGGCGGGGAGTCGTCGCCCCCGGGGAGTCGGGCCCTGTGGATGAGGATTCGGCGTTGTCCGCGCGGGCCGGTACTCTGTGTCAGGTTCTCCCGCAGCACGCCTCGACGGTGTGTCCAGGGGGATCGCACTGCAACCCTCCTGTCACGGAGAGACCGTGACCGCCATAGACCAAAGGAGGCGGGTTATCAGCATGCGTCAGTACGAACTCATGGTCATCCTCGACCCCGAGCTCGACGACCGGACCGTCGCGCCCTCGCTCGACAAGTTCCTCACCGTCGTCACCAAGGACAAGGGCACCGTCGACAACATCGACATCTGGGGCCGCCGTCGCTTGGCGTTCGAGATCAAGAAGAAGGCCGAAGGCATCTACGCCGTCGTCAACTTCACCGCAGAGCCGGCCACGGCCAAGGAGCTGGACCGTCAGCTCGGCCTCAACGAGTCGGTCATGCGGACCAAGCTCCTGCGCCCCGGCGCCTGAGCTGCACCTGATCTGATCTGATCTGCACCACCGGCTCCACCACCTGACCCAAACGAACAGGGGACACGCTTCATGGCTGGCGACACCGTCATCACCGTCATCGGCAACATCACCGGCGACCCCGAGCTGCGCTTCACCCCCTCGGGTGCTGCCGTCGCGAACTTCACCGTGGCCTCCACGCCGCGACAGTTCGACCGGCAGTCCAACGAGTGGAAGGACGGGGAGACCCTGTTCATGCGCTGCTCGGTGTGGCGGGACGCTGCGGAGAACGTCGCCGAGTCCCTCCAGCGGGGCACTCGCGTCATCGTCTCCGGCCGTCTGAAGTCTCGCTCGTACGAGACCAAGGAAGGCGAGAAGCGCACCGTCGTGGAGATGGAGGTCGACGAGGTCGGCCCCTCGCTGCGCTACGCGACCGCCAAGGTCAACCGCACCCAGCGGGGCACCGGCGGGGGCGGCGGCTTCGGCGGCGGCCAGCAGGGCGGCGGTCAGGGTGGCCAGCAGGAGGACCCCTGGGCCACCGGCCCGTCGTCCGCTCCTGCCGCGGCTCCCCAGGCCGGCGGACAGCAGGGTGGCGGCTGGGGCGGCGGAGCGCCGTCCTACGACGAGCCCCCGTTCTAGGTCCAGATCACTCCGGTATGCCGCGTGGCCGGCGCCCGCTGCAGGTTTTCGTCCCATCCGGGTGGGAAACCAGCGGGCGGTGAGTGCACGGCATACCAACTCTCATAGCAAGAACACCATCCCTGGGAGACCAGGGCTCATCCTGAACAGAAGGAGAGCACCACGATGGCCAAGCCCGTTGTGCGCAAGCCCAAGAAGAAGGCCAACCCGCTCAAGGCGGCGAAGGTCGAGAACATCGACTACAAGGACACTGCGCTGCTGCGCAAGTTCATCTCCGACCGCGGCAAGATCCGCGCGCGTCGGGTGACCGGTGTGTCCGTCCAGGAGCAGCGGCTCATCGCCACGGCGGTCAAGAACGCCCGCGAGATGGCGCTGCTGCCCTACTCGAGCTCGTCTCGCTGAGTCGGAAGGACTGAAAAATGAAGGTCATTCTGACCCACGAGGTCTCCAGCCTCGGCACCGCCGGTGACGTCGTCGACGTCAAGGACGGCTACGCCCGCAACTTCCTGTTCCGCCGTGGCCTGGCCACCGCGTGGACCAAGGGCGGGCAGAAGCAGGTCGACTCGATCAACAAGGGCCGCGAGGTCCGCGCGATCAACTCCCTCGAGGAGGCCAAGTCGATCAAGGGCAACCTCGAGAACAAGGCCGTCAAGGTGGCGGCCCACGCGGGTGCCTCCGGGCGCCTGTTCGGCGCCGTCTCCACGGCCGACATCGCTGCCGCGGTGAAGGCTGCCGGTGGCCCGGAGCTCGACAAGCGCAAGATCGAGATCACCACCCCGATCAAGTCGGTCGGCAGCCACGAGGCCCTCATCCGCCTGCACCCCGAGGTGCAGGCCAAGGTGACCCTCGACGTCGTCGCAGGCTGAACGAACGTCTGAGACCGACGTAACGATTCGGTCCGGATTGGCCCGGTTCGCCCCTCGGGGCGGACCGGGCCTGTCCTATCCTGCCGCGCAGCCGCCGAGCGAATGCGGG
Organism: Pedococcus sp. P2_A3; assembly: GCF_056405035.1. Classification (NCBI taxonomy): domain Bacteria; kingdom Bacillati; phylum Actinomycetota; class Actinomycetes; order Micrococcales; family Intrasporangiaceae; genus Pedococcus; species Pedococcus sp. P2_A3. Next base: position 39,424 of record NZ_JBFUCW010000025.1, read on the forward strand.
CGGTCACAGACCGCACTGTGCTTGGGGGACCCACATCATGAGCAGCAACCCGTTCGACCCTGCCGCGCAGCCCGACCCGTTCGAGCAGTCCGAGCCGTTCGCCCGGTCTGACCCGTTCGCCCAGCCCGGCTCGGACGCGCCCCCGCCCACGGGGCCGGTGTCGGCGGACCGACCCAGCCGTGGTCGCACCGTGGCTCTCGTCGGCGGGATCCTCGCTATCGTCGCGGTGGGTGCCGGTGGTGCCTTCGCGTTCCAGCAGGTCGGTGGTGGGGGCGCCCAGCCCGAGTCGGCGCTGCCCTCGACCACGATCGCGTTCGCGAAGGTCGACCTCGACCCCTCGGCGGGCCAGAAGCTCAACGCCATCCGCTTCATCCGCAAATTCCCCGACACCCAGGGTGAGGTCAAGGAGGACTCCGACCTGCGCGCTGTCGTCATCAAGCGCCTCCAGGCCGAGGGCCAGCTGAAGGGGGTCGACTACGCCAAGGACGTCGAGCCGTGGCTGGGCCAGCGGATCGCGGTCGGGCTGGTGCCGGGGGCCGGCGACGCCCAGCCCACCGTGGTCGTCGCGCTGGCCGTGACCGATCCGGGCAAGGCCAAGGCCAGCCTGCCGAAGATCGCCAAGGCCAACGAGGCCGAGTGCCAGCTGGTCCGGGACTTCGCCCTCTGCACCGACGGCACCGGCACGGTCGCCGGGGTGGCCGCGGCCACGGGCAAGGGCACCCTCGCCGACTCGGCGCACTTCAGCAAGGACATGGCCGACCTCGGTGAGGACGGCGTCGCGGCAGCCTGGTTCGACGCCGAGCAGCTGGGCAAGGCCACCAAGTCGTTGAGCCTGGGCGGCATGATCCCCGGCATCACCGGTGGACCGGCCACGTCGCAGACCGGGCGGGTAGCCCTGGCCCTGCGGTTCGACGGCCCGCACCTCGAGCTCGCGGGCCACAGCAACGGCGCCAGCATGAAGTTCGCGGGGTCGAAGACCGGCACCGGCCTCGCTGCCCTGCCCGACACCACCCTCGCGGCGATCAGTGCCGCCAACGCCGGGGACCAGCTGCGCGCGGGGTGGCCGGCGATCGAGAAGGCGATCAACGAGACGATGGGCAAGCAGGGGTTCACCGACAGTGTCACCTCGCTCGAGGACGAGCTGGGCATCTCGGTCCCCGACGACCTGTATGCCGCCCTGGGCAGCCAGTTCACGCTGGCGTTCGGTGGCATGGGCGAGGGGCAGAGCGACGTGCGCGTCGCCGCTGTCAGCGACGGTGACCGGGCCGTGCTCCAGCAGCTCGCCGACGCGGCTGGCCAAGGCGTCGGAGGCGACCCGCTGACGCTCAAGGCGGCCGGTGGCAAGACAGTGGTGTCGCTGTCCGAGGGCTACGCCGACGAGCTCACCTCCGCCTCCGGCCTGGGCGACACCGATCGTTTCAAGGACGCGGTGAAGGGAGCCGACTCGGCGCGGGTCGCCGGCTTCGTCGACATCGCCGGCCTGCTCACCGAGTTCAAGGACGAGCTGGGCGTCGATGAGACCCACAACCTGGCCGGCCTGTCCGCCCTGGGTTTCACCATCTCGGGCGAGGGCAACAGCGCCGACTTCCGGCTGCGCCTCACCACGAAGTAGTCGAGGGTGCACGACACGCTCACGGCGAACCCGCGTCATCAGCGCGTCGTGCACCCTCGACCCGCCCTGGCCGTCAGCGCTCGTCGACCATGACCTCGATCGTGTAGGTGGAGGCGCGGTAGCAGTGGTCCCCGTACTCGACGGGGTGACCCACCTCGTCGAACGCACTGCGGGTCATGGTGAGCACGGGCTCGTTGCCCCGCATTCGCAGGTGGCGCCGCTCGCTCGGGCTCGGCGGCCTGGCGCCGATCCGCTGGTGGGCGACCACCGGACGCACGCCACGGCGTCGCAGCACGGCATACAGGCCCTCGGCCTCGAGGTCCTCGCGGGTGACGTCGAGGTGCGCCGGCGGTAGCCAGTTGCGCAGCACCGCCAGCGGCTCGGCGTCGGACAGGCGCAGCCGCACGATGGCGAGCAGCTCGCTGTCGGGGGCGAGGTCGAGGGCGGTGGCGACCCGTTCGTCCTGCACCACGTCGAGGGACAGCACGGTGGTGCTGGGGTGGGCGCCCGCCCTGGTGAGGTCGTCGTACAGGCTGGTGAGCTCAGCTCGTCGGTGCACCGTGCGGTTGGCGACCGTGGTGCCGACCCCGCGGCGGCGGACGAGCAGACCGCGAGAGGCCAGCTCGGCGATGGCGCGGCGCACCGTCGGGCGGGAGAGGCCCAGCCGCAGCCCCATGGCCACCTCGTTCTCGAACGCGTCGCCGGGGTGCAGGGCGCCGTCGTCGATCGCTGCGGCGAGCTGTTCGGCGAGCTGGTGGTAGAGCGGCACGGGTGAGGACCGGTCGATCCGCACATCGAGCTGGGTGGCCACGGCTGCACTCTAGCCGCTGACCTCCGCGGACGTGAGAATCTCATAACGTTAGAATGTCCTAACAAATGGTTGACAGGCGTCGCGCCCCAGCGGCAGGCTTGGCGTCGGCAAACCCCCAGCCGCGGTGCCGACTGCGTCCGACACCCACGACCCTGAACGGAACCTCGACATGCGTATCGGACTCGCCGGCGTCGGCCGGATCGGCGCCTTCCACGCCGACACCCTTCGCGGTCTCGATGCCGTCGACGAGCTCGTCGTCGCCGACGTCGACGCGACGCACGCCAAGGAGGTCGCAGCCCAGCGGGGACTGGAGTGGGCCGCCACGACCGACGAGCTGCTCGACTCCGGCCTCGACGCCCTCGTGATCGCCACCGCCACCCCCGGTCACGCCCCGCTGCTGAGGGCGGGCCTCGCCAAGGGCATCGCGACCTTCTGCGAGAAGCCGGTGGCCTCGACCCTGGACGAGACGATCGACCTGGCCCGCCTGGCCGCCCAGTCTGACGTGCCGGTCCACATCGGGTTCCAGCGTCGGTTCGACCAGGGCTACCGCCGGGCCCGCGAGGTGGTGGCGTCGGGTGAGCTGGGTTTCGTGCATACCATCGTCGCGGCCACCCGGGACAGCGCGCCCCCCCACCCGGCCTACGTGCCGGGCAGCGGTGGCATCTTCCGAGACTGCAACGTCCACGACTTCGACATCATCCGGTTCGTGACCGGGCGCGAGGTCGCCTCGGTCTATGCCACCGGCTCCAACCGGGGTGCTGCCTTCTTCTCCGACGCCGGTGACGTCGACACGGGGGCGGCCCTGCTCACCCTCGACGACGGCACCCTCGCGCAGGTCTCCTCCACCCGCTACAACGGGGCCGGCCACGACGTGCGGATGGAGGTCCTCGGCGAGCGCGGTGCGGTGGCCGTCGGGCTCGACGACTCCCTGGCCCTGCGGTCGCTGGAGGACGGGGTCGACTTCCCGCACGGGCCCACCAAGGTGTCCTTCATGGAGCGCTTCCTGCCCGCCTACCGCGCGGAGCTGACCGCCTTCTTCGAGGTCGCTGCACGGCGGCTCCCGAGTCCCTGCACGGTGGACGACGCCCTCCAGGCGTTCCGGGTCGCCGAGGCCTGCGAGGTCTCCCGCGCCGAGCGCCGCGTGGTCGACCTGACCGAGATCAAGGGGGCCTGACCATGGCTGGCGTCCCGTCCGAAGCCCTGGCCGACCGCATCGCCGGGGCACCCATCTCGTGGGGGGTCTGCGAGGTGCCGGGCTGGGGTCACCAGCTGTCACCCGAGGTGGTGCTCGCGCAGATGAGCGAGCTGGGCCTGGCCGCGACCGAGTTCGGCCCCGACGGCTTCCTGCCCGACTCGCCGGCTGACAAGGTCGCAACCCTGCGTCGGCACGGGCTCTTCGCGGTGGGGCAGTTCGTGCCACTCGTGCTCCACGACGCCGCCCACGACCCGCTGCCGGAGCTCGAGGCAGCCATGGTCGACCTCGTGGCAGCGGCTGCCTCGACGGTGGTCATCGCAGCCGCCACCGGCGCCGAGGGGTACGACGACCGCCCGCAGCTCGACGACCAGGGCTGGGCCACCCTGTTGGCGAACCTCGACCGGCTCGCCGCGGCGGCCGCGGCGCGCGGACTCACTGCGACCCTGCACCCCCACGTCGGCACCATGGTCGAGAGCGGCGAGGAGACCGACCGGGTGCTCGCCGGCAGCCGGATCGGACTCTGCCTCGACACCGGCCACCTGCTCATCGGCGGTGGTGACCCGGTGCGGGTCGCCCGCGAGCACCCCGACCGGATCGCGCACACCCACCTCAAGGACGTCCGGCTCGACCTCGCCCGCCGCGTGCAGTCCGGGGAGCTGACCTACACCGACGCCGTCGCCGCCGGCATGTACGTCCCCCTCGGACAGGGCGACGTCGACATCGCCGCCATCGTGGGTGCTCTGGAGGACAGCGGGTATGCCGGGTGGTACGTCCTCGAGCAGGACACCATCCTCTCGGGCGTCCCCGACGGCGAGGGCCCCGTGGCCGACGTCGAGGCGAGCTTCTTCTACCTGCTGGGGATCGCGGCGCAGCACTCGGGAGTGGGGATCTGACGTGGGAGACACCACCGCAGGCGGGGTGCACGAGGGTGCCTACGACCTGATCGCGATGGGTCGCACCGGGGTGGACATCTACCCGCTGCAGTTCGGCGTCGGGCTCGAGGATGTCGAGACGTTCCAGAAGTTCCTCGGCGGTACCGCCACCAATGTCGCGGTGGCCGCTGCGCGCCACGGTCGCGATGTCGCGCTGGTCACGCGGACCGGGGCGGATGCGTTCGGGCGCTACATCCACCGGGCTCTGCGGGACTTCGGCGTCGACGACAGGTTCGTCGCACCGGTCGACGGCCCGCCGACCCCGGTCACGTTCTGCGAGGTCTTCCCGCCCGACGACTTCCCGCTCTACTTCTACCGCTACCCCACGGCCCCCGACCTGATGATCGAGGCGGACGACCTCCCCCTCGACGCGATCCGCGACACCCGGGTCTACTGGTCGACCGTCACCGGCCTCTCGCAGGAGCCGAGCCGCTCGTCCCACTTCGCCGCCTGGGAGGCCCGGGCCCGGAGGCGGCACACCGTGCTCGACCTCGACTACCGGCCGATGTTCTGGCCGGACCCCGCCGAGGCCAGCGCCCAGGTGGGCCGCGCCCTCGAGCAGGTCACCGTGGCCGTCGGCAACCGGGAGGAGTGCGAGGTGGCGGTGGGCGAGACCGACCCTCAGCGTGCGGCCGACGCCCTGCTCGAGCGAGGGGTCGAGCTGGCCGTCGTGAAGCAGGGACCCAAGGGGGTGTTGGCGGCCACTGCCGAGGAGCGTGTCGAGGTGGCGCCGTTTCCCGTGACGGTCGTCAACGGCCTCGGAGCCGGCGATGCGTTTGGAGGAGCGCTCGTGCACGGGTTGCTCGAGGGCTGGGACCTGCGTCGCGTCATCGAGTTCGCCAACGTGGCGGGCGCGATCGTGGCCTCCCACCTCGAGTGCTCCAGTGCGATGCCGACGACGGCGGAGGTGCTGGGGACCCTCGCGGACGCCGGACGAGCGGACGCGGTCCGATGAGCGGCCAGGGGATCGCCCCGGTGGCCGGGTCCGTCGACGTGGCCCAGCTGACCGAGCTGCGGGCCACCCGCCCCCAGGGCATCGGGCAGGCCTGGGCCTCGCGGAGCCGCCCCGACCTGCTACCGGCCGACGGCCGGCTGCTCCTCGTGGCTGCCGACCACCCGGCCCGAGGAGCCCTCGGGGTGCGGAACGACCCGAGGGCCATGGCCAGCCGGCACGACCTCCTCGAACGCCTGGTCACCGCCGTGTCCCGGCCGGGCGTCGACGGCGTGCTCGGCACCCCCGACATCCTCGACGACCTGCTGCTGCTGGGTGCGCTGGAGGACAAGGTCGTGGTCGGCTCGATGAACCGGGGCGGCCTGCAGGGCGCCAGCTTCGAGCTGGACGACCGGTTCACCGCCTACCGGGCCCAGGACATCGAGGCGTGCGGCCTCGACGGTGGCAAGACGCTGACCCGCATCTGCTACGACGACCCGGGCACGGTCGCCACCCTGGAGGCGACGGCCGCCGCGGTCAACGACCTCGCGGAGCGAGGCCTGATGGCGATGATCGAGCCGTTCCTCTGCGAGCGGCGTGACGGCAGGGTGGTCAACCTGCTCGACCCCGACTCGACGATCCGCTCGATCCACATCGCCGCGGGCCTGGGTGGCTCGAGCGCCCACACCTGGCTCAAGCTCCCGGTCGTCGACGAGCTCGAGCGGGTCATGGACGCGACCACCCTGCCGACCCTGCTGCTCGGGGGTGACCCGCAAGGAGACCCGGACGACACCTATGCCTCCTGGGGCCAGGCCCTGACGCTGCCTGCAGTGCGCGGGCTCGTGGTGGGTCGGGCCCTGCTGTACCCAGCGGACGGCGACGTCGCCGCTGCGGTCGACATCGCCGGCGAGCTCGTGCACGGGGGTCGCCCGTGAGCGGGGCAGACAACGCGCGGTGGGTGCTGCCGCTCGGGTCGGCCTCGACCGACGGCTGGCAGGTCGTCGTGGACGACTCGGCGCAGGGTTGGCAGCACACCAGCCTGGCCGTCGGCGCGCTCTCGCCCGGGGAGGAACGGACCATCGCGGCCGGGGAGTGGGAGCACGTGGTGGTCCCGCTGAGCGGGTCGGTCCGGGTCAGGTCGGAGGGGCACGACGACGTCGTCCTCGCCGGACGCGAGCACGTCTTCGCCGGACCGACCGACGTCGCGTACCTCACGCGCGACCTGGGCCTCACGGTCGTCGCGGAGGGCGGCCCGGCCCGCGTGGCAGTGTGCGGCGCGAAGGCGCGCAACCGGCATACCCCGGCTGTGGCGGTGGTGCCTGCCGCGCAGGTGCCGGTCGAGCTGAGGGGGGCGGGTGCCTCGAGTCGCGAGGTGCGCAACTTCGGCGTGCCCGGCGTGCTCGAGGCTGATGCCATCATCGCCTGCGAGGTGGTGACGCCCGCGGGCAACTGGAGCTCCTACCCGCCGCACAAGCACGACGAGCTCCGACCCGGGGTCGAGACTCAGCTCGAGGAGATCTACTACTTCGAGGTGCGGTCGCTCGACGGCGCGCCCGAGGCCGCGGATCCTGTTGGCTACCAACGGGTGTATGGCACGGCAGACCGGCCCATCGACGTGTTGGCCGAGGTGCGCACCGGTGACGTGGTGCTCGTCCCGCACGGTTGGCACGGTCCGTCGATGGCGACGCCGACGGCCCACCTCTACTACCTCAACGTCATGGCTGGCCCGGGTCCCGAGCGGGCGTGGATGATCTGTGACGACCCGGCCCACACCTGGGTGCGCGACACGTGGGCGACCCAGGCCGTGGACCCTCGACTTCCCTTGGGAGACGACAGATGAGCGACACGGTGCGGCTGACCGTCGGCCAGGCGGTGGTGCGGTTCCTCGGCCAGCAGTGGAGCGAACGCGACGGCGAGCGGCAGCGGCTCTTCGCCGGCTGCCTGGGCATCTTCGGGCACGGCAACGTCGCCGGGGTGGGGCAGGCGCTGCTCCAGCAGGAGCTCGCCTTCGAAGGACGCGAGGGCGACAACCCGCTGCCCTACGTGCTCGCCCGCAACGAACAGGCCATGGTGCACACCGCCGTGGGTTACGCCCGCCAGCGCGACCGCCTGCAGACCTGGGTGTGCACGGCTTCGGTCGGTCCCGGCTCGACGAACATGCTGACCGGAGCGGCACTGGCGACGATCAACCGGATCCCGGTGCTGCTGCTGCCCTCGGGCACCTTTGCCACGCGCGTCTCCGCCCCGGTGCTCCAGGAGCTCGAGCAGCCGTATGCCGCGGACGTCACCGTCAACGACGCCTTCCGCCCGCTCTCGAAGTTCTTCGACCGCGTGAACCGACCCGAGCAGCTGCCCTCTGCGCTGCTCGGCGCGATGCGCACCCTCACCGACCCGGTGGAGACCGGCGCGGTGACGGTGGCGCTGCCGCAGGACGTGCAGGCCGAGGCCTTCGACTGGCCGGTGGAGCTCTTCGCCGAGCGCACCTGGCACATCGCCCGGCCCCCGGCCGAGGCGTCGCGCATCGCCGCAGCCGCAGACCTCATCCGCTCAGCCCGGCGCCCGCTGCTGGTCGCGGGTGGCGGCGTCCACTACTCCGGTGCGGAGGAGGCGCTCGTCGACTTCTGCGCCGCCACCGGGATTCCGGTCGCCGAGACGCAGGCCGGCAAGGGCTCGCTCCTCCACGGCCACCCCCAGCTCGTGGGAGCCATCGGATCGACCGGCACGACCGCAGCCAACGCCCTGGCCGCCGAGGCCGATGTCGTCATCGGCGTCGGCACCCGGTGGTCGGACTTCACCACGGCATCGCGAAGCGCCTTCCAGGACAACGGAGTTCGCTTCGTCAACCTCAATGTGGCCCCCGTCGATGCCGGCAAGCAGGGTGGCCTGTCGGTGGTCGCGGACGCGCGGGAGGCGCTGACCGCCCTGACGGCTGCCCTTGCGGGGCACGACGTGGGTGCCGAGCTCCGCAGGCGCCAGGCCGAGCTCTGGTCGGACTGGGACGCCCAGGTCGACGCGGCCTACCACCCTGCGGCTGCAGTGACCGACCCGCTCGCCGACGGGGTGCTCACCCAGGGCGAGGTGCTGGGGGTGGTCAACGAGCTCTCCGACCCCCGCGACGTCGTGCTCTGCGCCGCCGGGTCGATGCCCGGCGACCTGCACAAGCTGTGGCGGGTCCGCGACCGGAAGGGCTACCACGTCGAGTACGGCTACTCCTGCATGGGCTACGAGATCCCGGCCGCGATCGGCGTGCGCCTTGCCGACGAGACCCGCGACGTGTTCGCGATGGTCGGCGACGGTGGCTACCTGATGATGCCGACCGAGCTCGTCACCGCGGTGCAGGAGCGGGTCAAGCTCATCGTCGTGCTGGTGCAGAACCACGGGTTCCACTCGATCGGCTCACTGTCGGAGAGCCTCGGCTCGCAACGGTTCGGCACCCGCTACCGCTATCGGGACGACACCTCCGGCCGGCTGGACGGCGACGCGCTGCCGGTCGACCTCGCCGCCAACGCACGCAGCCTCGGCGCCCACGTCATCGAGGTGCACTCCCGGGCCGAGCTCGAGGACGCCGTGCGGGCGGCGAAGGCGTCGGGGCACCCCGGGCCGGTCGTCATCCACGTGCAGACCGACCCCACCGTCCACGCCCCCGGCAGCGGCTCGTGGTGGGACGTGCCCGTGGCGCAGGTGAGTGAGCTGGAGAGCACCCGGGCCGCGCACGCGGCATACCTGGGGCACAAGGCCCACCAGCGGCCGCTCGTGACCCCGACCGAGAGCCCGTCCACTCCCTAGGCGGACTGCGGCAGCCGTGGCACCCCGCGGGGCCATGGGACAGAATCGAGCGCATGGACAGACGCGTGGCGATCGCGGCGACCGGTCCCGCGTCTGCGGACGCCGGGCTGGCCGCGGCCGCTGCCGGCGGAAATGCGGTCGACGCCGCCATCGCCGCCATGGTGTCGGCGATGACCACCGAACCGGGCATCGTCTCGGTGGCCGGGGGTGCGTTCGTGAGCATCTGGCCGGCGGGTGGCGACCCCGAGCTGGTCGACGGCAACGTCGAGATGCCGGGCCGTGGACAGGACCCCGACCGCTTCGGTGACGGGTTGCGCGAGGTGCGCACCTCCTACGGCGGCGGACTGACCCTGTATGCCGGCCACGGCTCGGTCGCGACGCCCGGCGCCTTCGCGGCCCTCGGCATCGCGCACGACCGGCACGGGTCGGCCCCGTGGCGCGAGGTGTTGGCCCCGAGCATCGACGCGGCGCGCACCGGGTACCCCGTCGGCGGCGCCGCAGCGAGCTACCTGGCGATCACCGGCGACTCGGTCTTCGGCTGGGACGAGCACACCCGCCCGCTGGTGCGCGGCGCCGATGGTGCCGTGGTGACGGCCGGTCAGCGGGTCACCAACCCCGACCTCGCCGACACGCTCGAGCAGATCTCCGTGGAGGGTGCCCGGTCGCTCTACACGGGTGACCTCGCGGCCCGGATCGCAGCGGACATGCACGCCCGCGGTGGGTTGGTCACGGCGGCCGACCTCGCGGCATACCGGGCGGTGGTCCGGACGCCGCTGCGGCTGGCGCTCGGGGACTGGGACCTGGCCCTCAACCCCCCGCCGTCGGTCGGTGGCCCGATGCTGGCCGTGATGTTGCGCGAGCTCGCTGCCGCGGGGTGGGACTGGTCACGGATCATCGACATCCAGCACCGGGTGCTGTCGTTCCGTCACCAGGTGCACGACCTGTCGACCGACCTGGAGGAGGACGGCTACGCCCTGCTGGAGTCGATCGACCGCAACGGGCTGGCCGGCCTGCCGACCTCGTCGTCGACCGCACACGTGTCGGCGGTCGACAGCGACGGCACCGTCTGCGCGATCACGGCGTCGAGCGGATACGGTTCCGGCGCAACGGTGCCCGGCACCGGACTGATGCTCAACAACTGCCTCGGCGAGCCGGAGCTCAACCGGCTGGGGCTGCACGCGCTCGCTCCGGGCACGCGGCTGGCGTCCAACATGGCGCCGTCGGTCGCTCGGTCGTCGTCGGGGTCGGCGCTCGCGATCGGGAGCCCGGGGGCCGACCGCATCACCACGGCGCTCATGCAGGTGCTCGGCCGCCACTGCCTCACCGGCACCCCGATGCAGGAGGCGATCGACGCACCTCGGGTGCACGTGCGGATCCTGGACGACGGCAGCCCGCGGGTCGACCACGAGGACGCCCCGGAGATCACGGCCGCCATCGAGAGCCTTGGGCTGCAGTCGTTCTCGCACGGAGCGACGTCGATGTTCTTCGGCGGGGTCGGCGCTGCCTGGCGACTGTCGGACGGATCCCTCGAGGCGGCCGGCGACCCGCGCCGCGAGGCAGCCACCCGCGTGTCCTGAAGCCCCCTAACCACCTCGCGGCGGCAGGTGGGGTCGACCACTGGGTCGCGGAGGTCGGGCGGCCGAGTGGGGCGCGGGGGCCCGGAGCGGGATGTCCCCGGTGTCCCGGACCATTCGCAAGGCGTGACCGGTCGTGCCGCCCGGACGCCAGGACAGCCACCAGTCGGGGTGCTGGCCGGCCAGGCCCTCGAACCACAGCAGGCTCGCCTGGTCGAAGAGACCCTCCACCACGACAGGAAGGCCGGGGCAGAGGGCGGCCTGGAGCCGCAGGATCATCGTCTCGATGGCCTCCGTGTCCTGCTGGAGCTGGGGGAAGCCGACACGGCGGATCCGGAGCTGGTCCTGCCCGACTCGGAGAACCATGAAGCCGGGACGGTCCGTCGGCCCGGGCACCCGCGGTGCAGCAGCGAGCCCGTGGTCATCAGCTGTCCCCCCGAGCTCAGGCCGGGGGCCTCGACTCTCGCGTCCTGGGTGCAGGAGCTCCACGCGGCACTGGTGCGGTGAGCTGGTGTCGGGGATGAGCAGCAACCACCCCTCGACGCCGGAGGGGTGGTGGTGCGACCAGGCCGTACCCCAGCGTCGCGCGACCCGGCGCTGTCGAGGCCCGTCGAGGACGAGGATGCGCTGACGCGCGAGGGCCCATCGACCGCTGGGACGAAGCCATGGCGCTGCACCCGGACGGAGGTGGCGAAGGGGGGACCCCTCCGGTTCGACGACGGTGCTGTCCAGGCCGACGACAGGGCTGGTTCGCTCAACGGCAGTCATCGACACCACCTCGACCGGCTGGGCCCCGGCGGACAGGACGCATACCCACCTCCTTGGTGTTCGCACGCACCCACCTAGACCGGCGGCCGGGAATCTCGTGACGGTGGTCAGCCGTCACTCGCTCCTCCTGAGCCCGCGACGTCACGTAACGGCCGGCACCGGGTCTCACCTCGAGCACGGAGACCTCGGGGGAGGGCCCACCCATCCATGGCAGAGAGCACCACCGCACCAGTCGTCGAGACCGCGTGGGTCGATGCCGTCGTGCTGGCGGACCGACTCCGAGGGGGACGACCGCTACCCCGGCTCGTGGGGACGGGACTGCTGGACGGGGAGGACGCGACGCTCGAGACGGAAGCGCACTTCGAGCAGTGGTGCGGCAGCCGGCGGTCACCATCGCGGGGCGACTGGTCGCCGGTCCAGGTCGTCGTCACCACCCTGCGCATCCTCGTCGGCCAGCCGCGCCCCGGAGGGGTGAGCCTGTGGCACATGGACCTGGAGAACCTCCAGCTGGGCCTGACGGACGGACAGTGGTGCCTCGACCTGCACCCGGTCGGCATCAACCCCCGGGTCCGCCTCACCGGTGGGTCAGCGCCGCTGATCGCCGTCCACGTGGCCGCCACCGTCTTCCCCACGACGTGGGCGCGGCTGTCCGGCCTCCTGCCCCTGCTCGACCCCGGGGCCTAGCGGGCGGCGCCGGTGACCGCCCACGCGTCACCACGGATGCGCCACCAGAAGAACACCGCGCGGATCGCCATGAAGGCCGTGAACACGACCCACAGGACGGTCACGGCACGAGGGGCTCCGTCGGCCACGAGGGCGTCACCGCTGGCGTGCACCCACAGGGCGAGCGGCAGGTAGAGCACGAGCGTGGCGGCCATCGCCTTGGCGAGCCAGAGGCCGTCGCCGGTGCCGATCAGCACCCCGTCGACGACGAACACGAAGCCGGACAGCGGCTGGCCGAGGGCCACCACGACCAGTGCCGCCGAGAGCGCGGTCCGCACGGCTGGGTCGGTCGTGAAGAGGGCAGGCAGGAACGAGTGGACCGCCAGGACGAGGAGCCCGAGCACTGCGCCGCCCCAGACCCCCCACCGGATCATCGTCGTCGTGGCCGCGCGGGCGGCCGCGACCTCACCGGCTCCGAGCGCGCGCCCGGTGATCGCCTGCGCGGCGATGGCGAGCGCGTCGAGGGCGAAGGCGAGGAACGTCCAGACGGTGGCTGCCACCTGGTGTGACGCCAGCGGCACGTCGCCGAGCCCCGCGGCGACCCAGGTGGTGAGCAGGATGATGGCGCGCAGCGCGAGGGTGCGCACGAGCAGGGGTATGCCGGTCAGCGCGGCCCGCAGCACCCGTCCAGGGTGCGCGTGGAGACCCGCGCCCGCGCGGCGGGCGTGGCGGACCATGACCGTCACGAGTCCGGCGGCCATCCCCGTCTGGGCGATGACGGTGCCCCACGCGGAGCCCGCGATGCCCCAGCCGAGCCCGAAGACCAAGGCCAGGTTGAGCACGATGTTGGCGGAGAACCCGGCCACCGAGGCCACGAGTGGCGTCCGGGTGTCCTGCAACCCGCGCAGCACGCCGGTTGCGGCGAGCGCCACGAGCATCGCGGGGATGCCGAGGGCCGAGATGCGAAGGTACGTCACGGCATACCCGATCGCGTCGGGTGAGGCGCCGAAGACGCGACACAGGGGCTCCGCCGCCACGGCGACGCCCACGGACGTGAGGGCACCGAGCCCGACGGCCAGCCAGGTGCCGTCGATGCCGGCCTCGAGGGCGCCGCGCTGGCTGCCGGCCCCGATCTGGCGGGCGACGATCGAGGTGGTGCCGTAGGCGAGGAACACGAAGATGTTGGCTGCGGTGATGAGCGTCGCGCTGGCGACCCCGAGCCCGGCCAGCTGGGCGGTGCCGAGGTGGCCGATGATCGCGGAGTCGGCCAGCAGGAAGAGCGGCTCGGCGACGAGGGCGAGGAACGCGGGAACGGCCAGCCGGAGGATCTCGCGGCTGTGCGCCGCGTCGCGGGGGCTCGGGCTCACCGCGCCACGGTAGCCGGGCCCGGTCGTGGTTGGGTCAGGGCGTCCAGCGGTCACGCACGCCGTCGACGAACGACGCGAAGTCGCCAGCCATGTCGACGTCGTCGGGTCGCGTCAACCACTGCACCTGCAGTCCGTCCATGAGGGCGACCGCCTGTCGGGCGAGGCTCTCGGCGGGGACGGCGGGGTCTGCGGTCCCGTCCGTGACGGCGTCGTGCAGCGCCCGGGTGAGGGCAGCGACGGCGCTGCGGTGGTGCTCCACCAGCCAGCCGTGGCCGGGGTGCTCGGGGTCGACGGCCTCGCCCGCGAGGCTGGTGAAGAGGCGCACCAGGGCTTCGCGGTCGCTGTTGAGCCGGACCAGGGTGGTCATGTCCTCCCACACCTCCCAGCCCCGCGGGGGGTGGTCGCGCGTCGTGGCGAGCATGGCGAGGTCGCGCACGTCACGCTCCCGCAGCACCTCCGCCAGGAGCCCCACCTTGGTCGGGAAGTGGTGGAGCAGTCCGCTCTGCGAGAGCCCCGACGCCTCCGCCACGGCGGTCATGGCGGTCGCGTGGAAGCCGCGCTCGGCGAAGAGGTCGGCGGCGGCCGAGACGATCCGCTCCCGGGTGGCTGCGGTCGCCTCACCGCCCGGCCCTCGGGGTCGGCCGCGGCCCCGGCGGGGTGCGCTCAAGACAAGGGGAGGCGGAAGCGGATGTCGCCGAGTCCGCGGGCGACCAGCAGCTCGCCCCCTGCCGCCAGGGTCGACCAGCCGTCGGCGGTGGTGTCCCAGCGCCGCCACAGCCGTGCGTCGGTGGTGACCTCGACCGTCGCCGACTCCCCGGCCGGGACGTCGACGGTCGACCAGCCGACGAGCCGCACGGGCTGGTCGGTCTCGGAGGGCTGGAGGTAGACCTGCACGAGCTCACGCGAGTCGCGCCCGGCCGTGTTGCGCACCGTCACCGACACCGTCGGTGAGCCGGCAGACCCGGGGCCCGCCAGCGACGCCTCCGTGTAGTCCCAGGTCGCGTAGCCCTCGCCCGCACCGAGCCAGTGCGCCGGAGCTGGGGCGCGGCCGGCGTGGAACCCGCGGTAGCCGATGAAGGTGCCGTCGTCGTAGTCGAGCTGCAGGTCGGTCGGCTCGACGGTCCAGGCGGGCGCGGCGCCGTCGGCTGCGGGCCAGCTGGTGACCAGCCGTCCGGCGGGCTCCCGGACCCCGAGCAGGGCATCGGCGACGGCGTGCCCACCCTCCTGCCCGGGCAACCCCACGACGAGGATCGCGTCGACCTCGTCGGCCCACGGCATGAGCACCGGCGTGGCGCTGTTCACCACGACGACCGTCCGCGTGGCCGCCGCAGCGACGGCGCGGACCAACGCGTCCTGCTCACCCGGAAGCGAGAGTGTGGTCTTGTCGCTGCCCTCGGTCTCCTGTTCGGGGGTGAGGCCGACGACCACGACCGCGACGTCCGCGTCCCGTGCAGCCGCGGTCGCCGCGGCGAGCGTCTCCTCGACCGGGGCCGGCACGGGCGCGACGACCAGGGTCTTGGTGCCCATCCCGGAGGCGAGGATGTGCGAGAGGGTGCTGAGCTTGCCGTCGGGACCGGGCTGCGGCTCCGAGCGCACCACGGTGAGCTCGGCCTCGACCAGCGCTCCGGCCGCCGCGTCGAGGTCGGCGGTCCAGACCGGGGGCTTGAACATGGCCTCGCCGGGGTCGGCGCCGCTGGACACCAGGTCGGCGTGGCCGATCTCGGTGCCGTCCACACTGACCCGCCAGGACCCCGCTCCCTTGACCCCCACCCGCACCCGGCCGCCACTGGCGAGGTGGGCGCTGAGCCGCAGCTGCTCGGTCTGCCGCGGGAGGGTGTCGTCCCACCCCGTGGTGACCTCGGCCCCGTCGACGTGCTCCTCGAGCATCACGACGCCGTCCGCATCGATGTGCTCGACCCGCATCCCCGGCTCGCCGGTCGAGGGGTCCTGGATGGCGTCGGGCGTAGCCGGCAGCGGGCTCTGGCGCACGGCCACGCCATCGACGACGACGAGTCGGTCGCCGAGCTGCTCGCGAAGGCCCTCGGCGATGGAGACCTGGTGGGGAGGGTTGACCTGGGCCGAGCCGCCACCCATACAGACGGTCTCGACCGCGTGGCGTCCGATGAGCGCGACCGAGCCCGAGCCGTCGGTCAGCGGCAGCACTCCGTCGTTGCTCAGCACGACCATGCCGTCGGTGGCGAGCCGGCGCAGCTGCGCACGGCGTTCGGGTGCGTCGGCGGCCAGCGAGCTGGTCGGCCACGCGCGGAGCGCGTCGTCTGACCCGGGCTCCGCGAGGGCTCCGACGCGCTGCGCGAGCAGGAGCAGGCGGCATACGTGCTCGTCGATGACGGACTCGTCCACGGCGCCGGAGCGCACGTCGGCCACCAGGGCCTCGCCCCACGGCCCGTCGGGGCCGGGCATGACGAGGTCGAGACCGCCGAGGGCCGCCGGCGCCGAGGTCTTGGTCGCGAACCAGTCGCTCATGAGCAGGCCGTCCCAGCCCCACTCGTCCTTCACGATCTCGGTGTTGACGTGGGCCTGCTCGGTGGCGGGCACCCCGTTGACGTCGTTGTACGCCGCCATGATCGACCACGGTTGCGACTCCTCGACCGCGATCTCGAACGGCAGGAGGTAGACCTCGCGCAGCACGTCCTCGGTCACGACCGAGTTCATGTAGTTGCGCAGCGTCTCCGATTCGTTGGCGACGAGATGCTTGAGGCACGCGCCGATCCCCTTGCCCTGCAAGCCCTGCACGTATGCCGCGGCGAGCCGGCCGGTGAGCAGCGGGTCCTCGGAGTAGGCCTCGAAGAGCCGGCCGCCCAGGGGTGAGCGGTGCAGGTTGATGGTCGGGCCGAGGACGACGTGGATCTGCTGGCGCTCCGCCTCCTCGGCGAGCATCTCCCCGACCTCGTGGGCGGTCGCCTCGCTCCAGGCGCTCGCGAGCAGGGTCGCGTTGGGGAAGAGGGCCACGTGGTCGCCACCCACGAACTTCAGCCCGCGCACGCCGGTGGGCCCGTCGGAGAAGGCCATCGGCGCGAGGCCGATCGAGTCGTCGCCGTGGAGGGTGAAGGACGTGGCGCCGGTCAGGAGTCGCACCTTGGTCTCGAGGTCGAGCCGGGCAACGAGGGGGGAGAAGTCGGTGGTGGTCACCCGGTCAGTCTGGCCACGGCGCTGCTTCGGGTAAATAGATAGGACTAACTATTTCGCCGGTTGAGACGCTTCCCCCCGCAACACGGCCGTTGCTCGACAACACGGCACCTGTAGGTGCCCACCCCGACGACGAGGCCTCGCAGACCGCGGGCGCGATGGCCCGAGCAGTCGCCGAGGGCCACCGCGTCGTCACCGTGTTCGCCACCAACGGCGACCACGGCGAGCTCCCCACAGACGGTCTGCCCGAGGGGGAGACGCTCGTCCACTGGCGCCGTCGTGAGGCGCAGGCCAGCGCCGACGCCCTCGGGGTGCAGCGCATCGCGTGGCTGGGCTACGCCGACTCGGGCATGCGTGGGTGGGACCAGAACTCCCACGACAACGCGTTCCACGGGGCCGACGTCGACGAAGCGGCCGGGCGGTTGGCCGTGATCCTCGACGAGGAGGATGCCGACGTCCTCGTGGGCTACGACTGGCACGGCGGCTACGGCCACCCCGACCACGTCAAGGTCCACGCCGTCGTCCACCGCGCCGCCGAGCTCGCCGCCCGACGACCCCGGTTGCTGGAGTCGACGATGAACCGCGACATCGTCCGGGGGGTGTTCCAGGCGGCGGTGGCAGCCGGAGCGGGCGACCAGGCCTTCGACCCCGACAGCCCGATGGACGACGGCAACCCGCTCGGCACCCCGGAGGCCGAGATCACCTGGCAGGTCGACACCACCGGCTACCTCGCCCAGCGGCGGGCCGCGCTCGAGGCGCACCGCAGCCAGGCCACCGACATCGAGGGGATGCTGTCGATGCCCGAGCCGTTCTTCGCGACCTTCTTCGGCAAGGAGCACTACCTCGAGCCCGGCCTCGACCGGGAGGCGCACCCCACCATGCAGGTCGGCTGGCCGTTCGGTGACTGACCCCGCGCCCTCGCTCGGCCCGGGCGCCCTGCTGCGACTGCCGCAGGTGGCCCGCCTGCTCTTCTCCGCGCTGGTCGGACGACTGCCCAACGGCATGGTGCCGCTGGCCCTCGTCCTCTTCGCCCGCGACACCGGCAGCGGCTACGCGCGGGCCGGGCTGCTCACCGCGGCCTACTCGCTCGGCTGCTGCCTGGGCGGGCCGGCGCTGTCGCGCGTCATGGACCTGCGCGGACAGCGACCGGCGCTCGTCATCGGCGGCGTGGTCTCGTCCGTGGCGCTCGCGGTGCTCCCGTGGGTGCCGTCCGGTGGTGCGCTCGGCGTGGCCCTCGTCGCCGGGCTGGCGACGCCACCGCTCGAACCGGCACTGCGCACCCTGTGGCCGTCGGTGCTGTCACCCCGTCAGGTGCCGTCGGCCTTTGCCCTCGACGCGGCGGCGCAGGAGCTGATCTTCGTCCTCGGTCCGTTGGCCGTGTTGCTCGCGCAGGTCGGAGGTGACGGTGGTGGGCTCGTCGCGGCCGGCGTCGTCGGGCTGCTCGGCACACTGTGGTTCGTGGCCTCCCGGGCGTCGGGCGCCTGGGTGCCCCCCGTCCACGAGGACCGGCACTGGCTCGGACCGCTGCGCTCGCGGCGGCTGTGCGTGCTCTACTCCGCGATCGCCCTCGTGGGCCTGACCGTCGGGGTGCCGGCTGTCGCCCTGGTCGCCTACGCCGAGTCGGTGGGCGACCGCGGACTGGCGCCGTGGCTGGTGGCCGCCAACGCGCTGGGTGCCCTGATCGGTGGTGTCGCCTACAGCCCGCGCGCCCCCCACCGCGACCCGCGCCGTGACCTCCTGCTCGGACTCGCTGTCCTGGCCGTCACGTATGCCGCGCTGGCCGTCGTGCCGTCGACGCCTTGGGTGATGGGGCTGCTCACCGTGGGGAGCGGGCTCGGGCTGCCGCCGGTCCTCACCTGTGTGTTCCAGCTGGTCGACCGGTTCGCCCCGCCCGGGACGACGACCGAAGCCTTCGCGTGGCTGATCTCGGCGTTCCTCGTCGGCTCGTCGCTCGGTGCGGCCGCGGCTGGTTCGCTGTCGGACTCCGGGCAGATCGGCGGAGCCTTCCTCGTCGCGGCGGGTGCCTCACTCGTCGCGCTCGCGATCGCCCGCACCGTCGTTCGCGGGCCGGTCGAGAGCGCCGCCCTCAGAGGTGCTTGAGCGCTTCGCGTCGGCTGAGCCCGCTCAGCCGGTCGTCGTACTCGGCGACCGTCGCCCGCACCCAGTCAGGGTCGGTGCGGGCGTACTGCCGCAGCGCCCACCCGATGGCCTTGCGGATCCAGAAGCTGGGGTCCTCGAGGTTGGGTTCGATGGCCGCTCGCAGCAAGCCGAGGTCGGTGCGTTCCTTGAAGGTCAGCTGGCAGATGATCGCGGTGCGCCGCAGCCACACGTCCTCGTGCTCGATCCACTGCTCGACCAGGGGAGTGACGTCCTCCTTGTGGGACAACAGGATCGGCCCGATCCGGTTGCTCGCCACCTCGTCCACGAGGTCCCACCAGGCGCCGGTGACGACCAGGTGGCGGTAGAGCGGCACGGTGTCAGGGTCCTGCCAGGCACGGTAGGTGCGTTGCCCCGTGAGCGCCGTCGCGGCATACCTCTCCTCGCGGTGCGTCGCGCCGTCCCACAGCTCGCGCACGGCCCGCTCCCACTCGCGGCGCTCGCTGATCCGGTATGCCGGGTCGGCCAGGATCGGGCGCAGCACCGTCTTGAGCTGTGGTGCCGTGATGCCGCGGTAGGGCATCTGCGACTTCATGTAGGCCTGCTGGGCGACCGCGCGGTCGGGGTCGCCGGCGGCAGCGAGCGCTGCCCGGATCGCGGCCACGACGGGGTGTGTCACGGAGCCAGCATGCCTGCTCCCACGTCAGACTGTCGCCGTCGCGTCGTCGTCACACACACAGGGAGCTACGCGGTGCCGCGAGGTCGCCCAGGAGGCGGCCGGGCCGTGACCCGGCCACCCCGGCGGGGCGCTAGTGGTCGGCCGGCATCTCGTCGCGGGCCGGGGTGCGGACGGCGAACGAGATGGCCACGACACCCAGGGCGAGGACCGCACCCACCCCGAAGCCCCAGCGCACGCCGGTGCTCAACGCGTCGAGGGGAGTGGCGCCGTCGACGGTCGCCGCAGCGGCGCGGCCGGCCATCACGCTGACCACGATCGCGGTGCCGGCCGCCGCAGACACCTGTTGGAGTGACCCGAGGACGGCGCTGCCGTGGGCGTAGAGGTGTGGGGGCAGCACCGACAGCCCCGAGGTGAAGACAGGGGTGAAGACCAGGCCGAGCGAGGCCATCAGGGCGACGTAGTCGGCGAGCAGCAGCCAGGGTGAGGTGTCGGTGCCGACCCGCGTGAACAGGGCCAGCGTCGCCGCCATCACGATCGCACCGGGCACCACGAGCCGCGGGGCGCCGAACCGGTCGTAGGCGCGGCCGACGACCGGCCCGAGCAGCCCCATCACGAGGCCGCCGGGCATGAGCAGCAGCCCGGTCATCAGCGTGCTGAGGTGCAGCACGTCCTGCAGGTAGAGCGGCAGCAGGATCATCGCGCCCATCATCGCCATGAAGGCCAGGCACATCAGACCGAGGGAGACGGCGAAGGGGCCGAAGGTCAGGGTGCGCAGGTCGAGCAAGGCCCCCCTGCCGCGCTGCAGCACGAGCTGGCGCCGGACGAACGCGACCAGGGCGATGACGCCCGCGGCGGTCACGACGGCTGGAGGGACGGTGTGCGTCGCGCGAGCTCCCTCGCCGAGGCCACTCAGGCCGTACACCAGGGCGCCGAACCCGAATGCGGACAGGGCGACGCTCGGCAGGTCGATGCGGGTGCTGCTGGGTTCGCCGATGTTGACCAGCTCGCGGAGCCCCAGCGTGCCGACGACCCCGGCGATCGGCAGGACGACGGCGAA
Organism: Pedococcus sp. P2_A3; assembly: GCF_056405035.1. NCBI lineage: Bacteria > Bacillati > Actinomycetota > Actinomycetes > Micrococcales > Intrasporangiaceae > Pedococcus > Pedococcus sp. P2_A3. The sequence continues at coordinate 60,043 of NZ_JBFUCW010000025.1, forward strand.
GATGAGCCGCCACGAGCCGAGCTCCAGCAGCAGGCCGGAGACCGCCGGCCCGAGCGCCGGCGCCACCGACATGACGAGGGTGACGTTGCCCATCACCGTGCCGCGCTCCTGCGGCGGCACGAGGGTCATCATGGTCGTCATCAGCAGCGGCATCATCACCGCTGTGCCGCTGGCCTGCACGACGCGGGCGGCGAGGAGGACCGCGAAGCTCGGCGCCACCGTGGCGAGCGCCGTGCCGGTGAGGAACAGCCCCATCGCGAGCGCGTAGGCCGTGCGGGTGGTCACGCGCTGCAGGAACCACCCGGTGGCCGGGATCACGACGGCCATGGTCAGCATGAACGCGGTCGACAGCCACTGGGCGCTGGTGGCGGGGACGGCGAAGTCGCGCATGAGCCGCGGGATGGCGTTGACCATGATCGTCTCGTTGAGGATCACCACGAACGTGGACAGGGTCAGGATCCGCATCACCAGGCTGACATTGACCTCTGGCGTCGCTGTGGCGGTCGGGTCGCCGACCTCGACCGCGCTCGCGGTGTCGACGTCGTCGACATCGTTGACGGGCCCGGTCTCCGTGCTGCAGGTGGCGTCGCTCATCGGTGGTCCTCGTTGGTCTGTGGAGCTGCTGGCGGTGGTGTTCACCCGTACTGACCGACCCCCGCCTCGGAACTCATCGCGCACCGCGGGCCAGCACCTCGTCACGGCGGGTGACCAGGAGCTCCCGGGTGGAGGCGAGGAGGGCCTCCGGGCGACCGGTCGCCCGCAGACGGGGAGCGCCCGGCGGACCGACCAGCAGGGCAGTACCGGGGGCCAGCCGGTCGAGCATCGCGGCGCCGCGCCCGCCCGCCGAGGCGGGTACGCCGAGCCGCGGCCACAGGTCGCGGGCGAGCAGACGTCCCTCCGGTCCGAGCAGCCCGTTGGCGCGGGCGGCGGCCCACACCAGCCCACCCACGGCGGTGTCGTCGCGAGGGCTCCGGCCGAGCGTTCCCGGGTCGGTGGCGAGCACCGCCTCCCACAGGCGCCGCACCGCCATCACCAGCTCCTCGTCGTCGAAGGCGTCGAGGACCAGCCGGTCGCACTCCGCGCCGATGGCGCGGGCCCGGCCGGTGAGCTCGGGACCCAGCTGGGGCAGCGCGAGCGGCCGGTGCGCGAGCGGCCGCGCGTCGAGGGCCAGCAGGGCGGCGGGTCCGCCCACGAGCGCCTCCAGCCACTGCCGCTCCTCCGCCCGCCGCTCGTCCTCCGAGGTCAGCGCTGCAGTCCTCCTGCTGGAGGTGGTCCCGGGTCGGGCGCGGACCAGCCCCGCGACGTCGCCGCCCTCCTCCACCCAGTGGTCGGCAGGCAGCCCGTCGACGAGGACGAGGTGGGTGATGCGGGGGCGACGGCGTCCAGCCTCGGGTGCGGGTGAGCTCATGGCCCCACCATGGCAGCGCGCCAGTCACGTCCCGTCCGGATATCCACAGCCACCGGCCGAGGTGGGGGCTCGACCGCCACATGCACGCGGCATACCCAGGACGAGGTATGCCGCGTCGGCTGGGTCAGGTGGGTGGCTCAGGTGGGTGGCTCCGGCGCCGGCGCAGGGGTGGCGCAGGGGTGGCTCAGGCCGCGCCGTAGCGCGCCTGGGCGCGGGCCCGGGCCTTCGCGGCCTCGGTCTCGCGGTCCTTCGGGGGCGCGCTGGTGGTGAGGTGGTCGAGCAGGTGCTGGGTCGCGTGGGCGACCTCGGCCACCGCCTCGTCGAACGCGGCCTGGTTGGCGGCACTCGGCTTGGTGCTCCCACTGACCTTGCGGACGTACTGGAGGGCGGCGGCACGGACCTCGTCAGAGGTGGCTGCGGGCTCGAAGTTGTGCAGTTGGCGGATGTTGCGGCACATGGTCTCAGGCTACGTCGCGACGGCCGAATGTGTCGTGCGTCATGTGGAAGACCGCGCGGCGTGGACACGCCCGAACTTTCTTGGGTCCACACCCCGTGGATCAAGAAACCGCAGGTCAGCGCACTCAGGTCGGACGGACCGTCGCGAAATCCACAGGGTTATCCCCCGACTGTGCACAAGGCACCCGGGCGTTGCGCACACCTTGTCCCCAGCCTGTCCACAGGGCTGGTTTGAGCTGCGCGGCAGGCGGCCATACGTTGTGCCGATCACGGGTCCCGGTGGTGTCGGCGCAAGTTTGTCGGTGCTGACTGGTGTACTCGAATCACACAGGTGGAGTTCGTCGCCGGTGGCCCTGGCGGCCACGGGGGCGTGGAGAACGTGACAGGGGAGTTGCCCGAGTGTCTCTTGCGGAGCTGAGCACGAGTGCGTTCGGCACCGGTGGCGATGGTCCGCCGCCGAGTGACGAGCGGGTGCCACCGCAGGACGTCCACGCGGAGCAGTCCGTCCTCGGCGGCATGCTCCTGTCTAAGGATGCGATCGCCGACTGTGTCGAGGGCCTGCGTGGCACCGACTTCTACCGACCGGCCCACGAGCTGATCTACGACGCGATCCTCGACCTCTACGGCCGCGGGGAGCCCGCCGACGCGATCACCGTCTCCGACGAGCTGTCCAAGCGTGGCGACCTGCAGCGGGTGGGGGGCCAGGCCTACCTGCACACCTTGATCCAGGCCGTGCCCACCGCCGCCAACGCCGGCTACTACGCCGAGATCGTGAGCGAGCGGGCCGTGCTGCGCCGGCTCGTCGAGGCCGGCACCCGCATCGTGCAGCTGGGCTACCAGCAGGGCAACGGCGACGTCGAGGACATCGTCAACGCCGCCCAGGCCGAGGTGTATGCCGTCGCCGACAAGCGGGGTGGCGAGGACTACCACGCGCTCGGCGACATCCTCGAGGAGACGCTCAACGAGATCGAGGTGGCGGCCGGGCGCACCGACGAGATGATCGGGGTGCCGACCGGGTTCATCGAGCTCGACGAGCTGACCCACGGCCTGCACCCCGGCCAGATGATCGTGCTCGCGGCCCGACCCGCCGTCGGCAAGTCGACGATGGGACTCGACATCGCGCGTGCGGCGGCGATCAAGCACAAGATGGCGACCGCCGTCTTCTCCCTCGAGATGAGCCGCTCCGAGATCACCATGCGCGTGCTCTCGGCCGAGGCCCAGATCCAGCTCCAGGACCTGCGCAAGGGCACCATCGGCGACGCGGGCTGGAAGAAGCTGGCCCGCATCATGGGTCAGATCACCGACTCGCCGCTGTTCATCGACGACTCGCCCAACATGTCCCTGATGGAGATCCGCGCCAAGTGCCGGCGGCTCAAGCAGCAGCACAACCTCAAGCTCGTCGTCATCGACTACCTCCAGCTGATGAGCTCGGGCAAGAAGGTCGAGTCGCGCCAGCAGGAGGTCTCGGAGTTCTCTCGTGCCCTCAAGCTGCTCGCCAAGGAGCTCGAGGTCCCGGTCATCGCGATCAGCCAGCTGAACCGTGGTCCGGAGCAGCGCACCGACAAGCGGCCGCAGATGTCCGACCTGCGTGAGTCGGGCTCGATCGAGCAGGACGCCGACATGGTCATCCTGCTCCACCGCGACAAGGCCGACCCGGGTCGCGAGGGTGAGGCCGACGTGATCGTGGCCAAGCACCGTAACGGTCCGACCAAGGACATCGTGCTCGCCTTCCAGGGCCACTACTCCCGCTTCGCCAACATGGCCCGCGACGGCTTCTGACCCGGACGGTGGGTGCAGCCTGGTGTCAGTCAGCGAACGTCGAACTCCTCGTACATCCCGTTCGCGTAATGGTTCTTGAGGTTGCACACCAACTCGTAGCGTCCCGGCGCCAGGGTCAGCGTCACCCACCCAACCGCACCAGAGGTGATGCCCTCACCGGACCCCGCAGCGCACGACGCAGATGCCTCGCCAGCGCTTCCCTCCTCCGCGATCCTCCCGTCCGGGCCAGGTACGCGTTGACCAGCGGCAGACGTCCCGGTCAGTGGCATGACCACTAGTTCATGCGTTCGCCAGCCCATGTTGCTGGCCACGAAGGACACCGCCCCCGCAGCCGTCGAGCCAGGTGCCACGCTCAGACTCATGCGCGAGCCCATCGGCGCATCTCCACCCATCATCCGGGTCATGCCCATGTCGGCGAGCCGGATCTGAACCGTCGCACCCGGCAATGCCGCAGGCGCTGAACAAGACAGGCGCGAGTAGTGGTAGCCCTGGTCGCCGCCCATCATTCCGCCCGACGACCCTGGGCCAGGGCCCATCATCCCTCCACTGCCCTGGCCCGCGGATGAGCACCCTGCGAGAAACAGGACCGCCGAGGCCGCCGTGATGCCCAGCACGTGGAGAGACTTGGAACGTTGCGTGATCACGTGTCCATCGGAACAGCCACCGCTGGAGACCGGCAGTGGCAAAGGTCCCGTGCAGTGGCACGTCAGGCGTGCCTCGAGATCGGGCTCCGCACCCCTGTGGTGACACTTTCATCTCGCTGCACAGGATGCCGACGGCACCTGATCCCACGGGGATGCGAGCGCGACGCGCCTCGAGCGCGGTGACGGCACGGTCCGGACTCAGCTGGACGGGCCGGAACCGGCAGATCGGGTGTGCTCGACTCGGTGACCTGTCCAGAATGACCCGGTGACTGCGTATCCACCGATGCGGCCCCTGGCCGTCCCGGAGCCCAGCCCAGCCCTTGTCGTGGACCGCAGCAGGTGGAGTCGTCGGACCCGGCTGTGGCTGTTCGCGTTGTCAGGCGTGGGCTTCGCCTTCGCTTGCCTGGTCTTCTTCGCCGGGGACACCTACTACTGGGTGGACCGAACCCTGCCGCCCGTGTTCTGGTTCGTCGGCACCTCCACGCTGATCCAGGCGGCGTCATCGTTCGATGAGCGCCGTGGTGCTCCCGTCTGGGGACTACGCGCCCTGCTCGCCGCCCTCGTCGTCGTGCTCGGCTTCGGCGCCTACACAGTGCACTCGGCGAACCCCGCTGCCCTGTCGAGCGCCCGTTCCCCGGATGGCCAGATCACCGCGGTCGTCCGCGACGGCACCCCGATCGTCGTCCATCCCCTACGGATCGTGATCGTGCACCAGGACGCGGGGCTGCTCTCGCGCAAGTGGACCGTGGGCTGCGTCCGAGCGGACGACCCCAACGCGTACGAGAGCGTCGCCTGGCTGGATGACACGACGCTCGACGTTGGCACGAAGAACGGCCAGCGCGTCCGGGTCAGCCTCGACCCGACCGGACGACCCCGCACCCACCTGTCCGCACTCGACGACACGTGCCCCTGACGCAACCGATCCGGCGACCCGTCGAGACCTCCTGCGCACCGGGGCTCGCCTCGTCCGTGCAGACCGGGTCTGCCGCGTCGCGCAGGGCGAGCTCACGGGTTTCCGAAGAGTCCTGAAGAAGTTTGGTTAAACGCTTGACCACAGCCTGCTGCAGCCTCTACCGTCTGATCAAGCGTTTAACCATGATGGAGTGAGGCTCTCGATGGAGTTGGGCACGACGACGACCGCGCCGGTGTTCTACCGGCCGCCCGGCGCCTGGGTGGGCGACGTCATCCCGTACGAGCAGGACGGCGAGTTCTGGCTGTACTACCTCCTTGAGCGCCGGGACGACCCGCCGGCGGGCATGCCCTGGCACCTCGTCACCACCCGCGACCTCGTGACGTTCACCGATCGGGGAGAGGTTCTCCCGACCGGCAGCGAGCCGGCCGCCGAGGACCACAACTGCTACACCGGCAGCGTCGTGCAGGACGAGCAGGGTCGTCACCACCTCTTCTACACGGCGCAGAACCCGGATGTCCTGGCTGACGACGGGCTGCCGTTGCAGCTGGTCGCGCATGCCACGAGCGACGACGGCATGGCCACCTGGACCAAGCACCCCGACCACACCTTCGGGGCGACGCCCGGGTACGAGTCCTCCGACTGGCGCGACCCTTTCGTATTCCGCCACCCGGACGGCCGGTGGCACATGCTCCTCGCGGCGCGGCACGTGGCCGGGCCCCTGCGCCGTCGTGGCGTGATCGCCCGCTGCGTGTCCGAGGACCTCGTGACCTGGGGCGCCGCCGAGCCGTTCTGGGACCCGCGCCGGTACATCACCCACGAGTGCCCCGAGGTCTTCCAGTGGGGACAGTGGTGGTACCTCGTCTACTCCGAGTTCTCCGACCGCTTCGTCACCCGCTACCGCATGGCTCGGAGCCCCGAGGGCCCGTGGCAGGTCCCGACCCACGACACCCTCGACGGGCGCGCTTGGTATGCCGCGAAGTCCGCCGCCCGCGACGGGCGCCGCTTCTTCTTCGGGTGGATCGCCAGCCGAGCGGGTCAGCAGGACGACGGGGCCTGGCAGTGGGCCGGGAGCCTGTCGACCCTGGAGGCGGTGCAGCGGGAGGACGGCACCCTGGCCATGCGAACGCCGCAGGAGCTGGTCGCCAGCTTCAGCGAGGACCGTTCTGCGCAGCTCGGCCTGGCCAAGGGAGTGCTCGATGCCCCCGACTCCTACGCCGCAACCGTCTCCGACCGGGAGACCCCGAGCCAGTTCCACGCCAGGCTCGTCCTGGACGTCGAGGAGGGCACCCGCGAGTTCGGACTCCTGGTGCGCTGCTCCGACGACGGCGACACCGGGTACGTGCTGCGGCTGGAGCCCCACGCCGCACGCATGGTCCTCGACCGCTGGCCGCGCCGGACGACCGGCCAGGCCCAGTGGCAGGTCTCCGGTGACGTGCCCCAGTTCGTCGAGCTGGAGCGCCCCGTCGACCTGGCCCCGGGCAGGCACGTCCTGGAGGCCCTGGTCGACGACGACCTCGCCGTCTTCACCCTCGACGGCGCGGTCACCCTCAGCACGCCGCTCTACGACCACCGTCGTGGGCGCCTGGGCGTGTTCGTGGGGGAGGGGCGCCTCGAGGTGGTCGAGGCGAACCTGAGCCAGCGACCGCCGGTGCTCATCTCCCGCCTCCCTTCCCAGACCGAGGGACCCAGTCGCCCTCGCACCGACGACACCGATGCCGCTCCCGACACCGATGGCACTGACGACACCGACCTCCCCGACGCACGCGCTTGGCCCTCCCGTTTCACCACGACCGACCCCGGCGCCACGGGGTCCGCTGCACGAAGGAGTGCACCATGAAGAACATTTCCGGGCGTAGCAGGAAGCTGAACGCCGGCGGGCGTAGCAGGAAGCTGAACGCCGGCGGGCGTAGCAGGAAGCTGAACGCCGGCGGGCGTAGCAGGAAGCTGCACACTTCGCTGCTGGCCGCTGCCGTAGGCACCGCGCTGGCCCTGAGCGCCTGTGGTGGGGGCTCGACCGGCACGGCGCCGGGCGACGTCAACCCCACCGGCCAGATCAAGCCGCGGGAGATCTCGTGGCTGCTGTCCCGTCCGGCCAACGGCTCCGTCATCACCGTGATGAAGGGTCTCGCCGACGAGTACGCCACATCGCACCCGGGCTTCGCGCTCAAGTTCATCACCACCCCTGACCGCCCCTCGTACATCCAGAAGCTCGAGACGCTGGCGGCGGCCAAGAAGCTCCCCGAGTTCTTCGACACCGATGCCACGCCCTACGCCCAGAAGCTCGCCAAGCAGGGCCAGATGGTGGATGCCGAGAAGCTCCTGAAGGACATCGGTCTCGACAAGAGCTACCGGCCGTCCGCCCTGGCCTACCAACGCTTCGACGACGGTTCCCTCTACCTGCTGCCCTTCGAGTACGGCGCCGAGTACTTCTGGTACAACAAGGCGCTCTTCGCCAAGGCCGGGGTCGAGGTCCCCAAAACCCTCGACGACTTCCCGGCCGTGTGCAGTGCTCTCGCCAAGGCGGGAGTCACGCCCATCGCCCTCGCGGGCAAGGAGCAGTGGCCCCTGGAGCGCTACATGGCCTACCAGCCCTTCCGTCTCGAGGGTCCCGGGTACGTCGGGAAGCTCAAGAAGGGCGAGGCCAAGTTCAGCGACCCGGCAGGTGCCACCGCGGCGAAGTGGCTCGGTGAGCTCGGCTCGTCGGGCTGCTTCCAGAAGGGCTTCTCCTCGGTCGGGTACACCGACGCGCAGAACCTCTTCACCTCCGGCAAGGCCGCGATCTACAACATGGGCACGTGGGAGCTGGGCAGCCTGGCCACCGACAAGCTCGACAAGGCAGTGCGGGCCGACGTCGACTTCTTCACCCTGCCGACGGTCGCCAACGCCAAGACCGCGGACAACGACTACGTCGCGCCGTCCGGGATCGGCATGGCGGTGAACACCAAGACCTATGACCCCCTGGTGCGCGACTTCCTCAAGTTCGCCCTCACCAAGTACCCAGAGGAGTATGCCGCCTCCGGTGCGCTGGCCCCCACCACCACCAAGGTGACGGTCCCGGCCAACGCCACGCCGCTGTACTCCAAGGCGATCTCCACGGCGGAGAAGGTCGGTGACGAGCTCGCGATGCCTTGGGACACCCAGCTCGACCCCACGACGAACACCAGGTTGCAGCAGGAGCTGGTGCTGCTCGTGCAGGGTGACGTGACGCCGGCCGAGTTCACCTCGACCATGGACACCACCCTCGCCCAGAACGCGCCGAAGTACTTCAAGTAGCACCCCCGTCGGTGGGCCGGGACCTCCCGGCCAACCGACACGGAAGGAGATTCCAGTGCTTCCCTACCGCTCTCGGCTCTCGGTCGTCGGCTTCCTGCTCCCGCCGCTGCTGCTCTTCGGTGGTGCCGTGCTGCTGCCCATCGTGCAGTCCGTCTACCTCTCACTCTTCTCGTGGGACGGCATCAGCGACCGGGAGTTCGTCGGGCTCGAGAACTACCGGCACATGCTCGGTGGGGACCCGACCTTCTGGACGGCCTTCACGAACCAACTCGGCTACCTCGCCGTCTGCTTGGTGCTCCAGCTCGGTGGTGCGCTCCTGGTGGCGTCTCTGCTCCTGACCATCACCAAGGGTCGCGAGGTCGTCAAGGTCCTGTACCTCCTGCCGGCGGTCATCTCCACGGTGGCGATCGGCCTGCTCTTCCAACGGATCTACTCGTACGACCCCGTAGGCCTGCTCAACGGCATCCTCGACAGCGTCGGCCTCGGCTCGCTGAGCCGTCCGTGGCTCTCCGACGTGCACACCGTCCTCGCAGCGGTGTCCGCACCGGAGGGCTGGCGGTTCGTGGGGCTCTACACGATCATCGTGTATGCCGCGCTGCTGGCAGTGCCGCGTGAGCTCGAGGAAGCGGCCCGACTCGACGGCGCGAATGCGTGGCAGGTCTTCACGAAGATCCGCTTCCCGTACATCCGGCCGGTCTGGGTGACAACCACGATCATGGCCACGACCTTCGCCCTGCGCGGGTTCGACATCCCGTACCTGCTCACCAACGGCGGACCCGGCCAGGCCTCGGAGCTGGTGACGACGTACATGTACAAGACCGCGTTCACGAGCACGAACTACGGCTATGCCAGTGCGATGTCGGTGTTCATCGTCCTCGAGTGCCTGGTCGCCGTCGGCCTCATCTACCTGCTCCTCAACCGGAAGGCCGTGCGATGACCCCCTCGTCGACCGACACGCTGGCCAAGCCGGCCCCGGCTCCGGGTGGCCGGGTGCCTCCCTCGGACCGCTCGCCGTCCCGGCACCCTGCCCGTGGTCGACCGCCCCTCAGGCCGGCGCAGATCGTGTCCCGGGCCCTCCTCGGCGCACTCCTGGTCGTGCAGGTCTACCCGTTGGTCTGGATCTTCCTGACGGCCGTCCGCGACGACGCCGACTTCGCGTCGCACGGCGCCTTCGGCCTGCCTCAGTCGTTCACGCTCGACAACTTCGCGCGAGCGTTCGAGCAAGGCGATCTCGGGCGCAACATCGTCAACAGCCTCATCGTCACGCTCGGCGCCTCGGCCCTCATCGTGGTGTGCGGGATGATGGGGGCCTACGCCATCCAGGTCCTCGGGTTCCGCGGGAGCCGGGTGGTCCGGGTCCTCTTCCTCGTCGGCATCATCGTGCCGGTGCAGGTCGCCCTCGTGCCCCTCTTCGTGGACTATGCGCGTGTCGGCCTGCTGGACACGCACGCGTCGATGATCATCCCGCTCGCGGGGTTCTCCCTGCCGATGTCGCTCTACCTGTTCATGTCGTTCTTCCAGTACATCCCCCAGGAGATCTACGACGCAGCCACGATCGACGGTGCCGGGCCGACGGCGATCTTCGCGCGGATCACCTTGCCGATGTCGGTCAACACCATCGTCACCGTCGTCATGATCAACAGCATCTTCATCTGGAACGACTTCGTGTTCGGCAACACCTTCGTGTTGTCCGAGGGGCTCAAGACCGTGCCCCTCGGGCTGCAGAACTACATCGGCGCGATGGGGAAGACCGACTGGACCGCGACGTTCGCGGCAGTGTGTGTCACCGTGACACCACTGTTGCTGGTGTTCCTCGTCCTCAACCGGGCGATGATGTACGGACTCGAGAGCGGAGCAACCAAGGGATGAGTGAAGGGCGAGGCGCCCCGGCGGCGTCCGGCGAGGCCGCGGCCACGGTGTCGACCCCCCGCGGGGCCGGTTCGCGCGTGACGTTGCGCGACGTGAGCCGGCTGGCGGGCGTCTCGACCACGACGGTGTCGCACGTCATCAACAACAAGGTGGGCGCGCGGATCGGCGAGGACGCCCGACGCCGGGTGCGCGAGGCCGTGGAGGAGCTCGGCTACCGCCCGAACGTGACCGCGGCCAACCTCGTGCGGGGCCAGTCGAGCTTCATCGGCCTGGTCGCCGACTCGATCGCCACGACTCCCTTTGCAGGACAGATCATCCGCGGGGCGCAGGACGAAGCCTGGCGGCTGGGCTACACCCTGCTCATCGCCAACACGGAGGACAACGCCGACGCCGAGGCCGAGGCGCTGGGGATGATGCTGGCCCACCAGGTCCAGGGAATCCTCTTCTCGACCTGGTACCACCGCGAGGTGGTGCTGCCAGCGGGTCTGAGCGAGGTGGACCACGTCCTGGTCAACTGCTACGCCGCCGAGGGTGTCCGCGCGGTGGTGCCCGACGAGGTCGGGGGTGGCCGCGCGGCCACCGAGCTGCTGCTCGCCCAGGGCCATCGACGGATCGCGTTCCTCAACACCACGACGCCGTCCCCGGCTCGTCGAGGACGCATCGCGGGGCACCTCGAAGCCATGGCGTCGGCAGGGATCCCCGTCGACCCCGCCCTCGTGATCGACACGGCTCCCGACCAGGAGGGCGGATTCGTCGCAGGTCAGCGACTGGCCGACCTCGGCGTCACGGGCGTGTGCTGTCACAACGACCGCGTGGCCATGGGTGTGTACGACGCTCTTCGTGAACGCGGGCTCGCGGTGCCACACGACGTCTCGGTCGTCGGTTTCGACAACCAGGAAGTGATCGCAGCGCACCTGCGTCCGCCCTTGTCGACCGTCGCCCTGCCGCACTACGAGCTGGGGGTGCATGGGGTGCGGGTCCTCATGGGTGTGGAGGAGTACCCGTCCGCCGGACCGCTGCGGGTTCCCTGCCCGCCGGTCGTCCGTGCGTCAGTCGCGGCACCGACCCACGTCGACGCCTTGCCCACCGTCGTGGTTCCGGAGCCCTGACGTGGCGGCCGACCCCCAACGGCCCGCGCTGCACCTCACAGCGGACCGCGGCTGGGTGAACGACCCGCTCGCGCCCACCTGGGACGGCGAGCAGTACCACTTGTTCTTCCAGTACGTGCCGGACTCCCTCGAGTGGGCGCCGAACTGCCACTGGGGTCACGCGGTGTCACCCGATCTCGTGCACTGGGAGCACCGGGGTGTTGCGCTCGCTCCCGACGACGTCGACGACGGTGTGTGGTCCGGGTCGATGGTGCGCCACGACGGCGGCTACCGGATCTTCTACACGGCCGTGACGGCCGACGCCCTGCCGATGGGACGGGTGCGCTGGGCGGATAGCCCGGACCTGGGATCGGGCTCGTGGGTGAAGGGTCCGGTCGTGGTCACCGCGCCGCAGGGGGAGCAGGTGACGGCGTTCCGCGACCCGTTCGTCTACCGCGACGGACCCGGGTGGCGGATGCTCGTGGGCACCTCCATCGCGGGCAACGAAGCGGCGGCGACCTCCTTCTCCTCGACGGACCTCGTCGACTGGACCTATGAGGGAGTGGCTGCCTCGCGCTCGTCGACCATCACCGAGCCGGTTTGGACCGGGACCCTCTGGGAGTGTCCACAGCTGGTCTCCGTCGGCGGCGCACAGGCGATGGTGGTCTCCGTCTGGGCCGACGACGAGCTCCACCACGTCGTCGCCGCCCTCGGCGCCACCGATGGCCCCACCTTCAGTCCGCAGCAGTGGCAGCAACTGACGTTCGGGCAGGGCTACTACGCCCCGGCTGCCTTTCGTGATGCTGACGGTCATCCGTGCCTGGTCTTCTGGATCCGCGGACTGCACGACCCGGCGGCTGGCCGGGCCGGGGCGCTGAGCGTGGTCCACCGCCTCGACCTGGTCGACGGACGCTTGCGGCTGAGCCTGCACCCCGCCCTGACTTCCAGGAGTCGGGCGGGACGCCACGGAGCCAACGCGGCGATCGCCGAGCCAGGTGACCTGATCGACGGTGCCACTCGACTGACGTCCCAGGGCCGCACCGTGCTCACGGTGTCCTACGCAGAGGGGGAAGTGCGGGTGGACGTGGGCACCGAGAGCGTCGGAATCGTCGCCTCACCCACGGGTGTGCAGATCCTGGTCGACGGGCCCTGTATCGAGGTCCTGACCTCCGGTGGTGCCTTCGCGCACGCCCTGCCTGACGCGACGTGGTGGGACGACCACGCGCAGGGGACAGAGCTGCGTTGGCTCGCCTAGGGGCGGGCTGGGATGAACAGGACACCGTCTCGAGCGGCGCACCGGAAGCCACCCGTGTGACGCTGGCGGTCGAGCAGTCCGACGCTCGGGACTGAACTGCCGAGGCCTCGCCCTACGTCGGCGTCGTCGCGGTCACCACGAGGTCGGCGCGGGCGCGGGTCGCCGCGACGAGTGAGGCGTTCGCCTGGTCGACTCGCTCCACCCAGAGCGCCGCAGCCCCGGGCTCCTTCCCGAACTCCACGTGCCGCGCCACCAGCCGTTCCAGCCGGGTCCGCTCGTCGAGGTCGCAGTACCAGACCTCGTCCATCGCCTCCCGCACCTGATGCCACCGCGGCTCGTCGAGCAGGAGGTAGTTGCCCTCGGTGACGACCAGCCGCGCCGAGGTGGGAACGGCCAGGGCGGCCGCGATCGGCTGCTCGAGGTCACGTTCGAACCCCGGCGCGTACACCGTCTGCTCCAGGTCGGTGCGCACCCGCTGCAGCAGTGCGGCATACCCGGCCGCGTCGAAGGTCTCGGGCGCACCCTTGCGGTGACGCAGGCCGAGGCGGTCGAGCTGGGCGTCGGCGAGGTGGAACCCGTCCATCGGCACGTGGGCCACCCAGTCTCCGTCCGGCACGCCCTCGGGCGGCCTGCCCCTGAGCTCGACGAGGAGCCGTTCGACGAGGGTGCTCTTTCCTGCGCCCGGTGCGCCGGTGATGCCGAGCACGGCGCGACCACCTCCCGACGCGGCCACGCGAGTGGTCAACCCACGCGCCCGCTCGGCGAGAGCACCGAGGTCGCCGTGTCCGGCCGTGCCGGCTTCGCCCGTGTCCCCGGTGTCGCCGGCTCGAGAAGTCATGTCACCCATGCCATCACACCCAGATCGCGGCGGGTATGCCGTCCGAGAAGATCTGCGGCGGATCGGGCAGCGGGCGGGCCGCCCCGGTCGTCCGGCGCGCTGCCGTCCACGCGGCCGCGCAGGCGTCGAGGACGTCGTCCGCGGCATACCCGCTGCCGGTCAGCACCGACGGGGAGGCGAGCCCCGCGGCCGCCAGCGCTGACAGTCGCGCTGCGCGGCCCTCCTCGGTCTTCTTGCCTGCCACGATCGGTGCTCCGGCCATGACCGCGAAGCTCAGCTCCGGGTGCGCCTCCACCACCATGACCGTGGGTCGGCCGCGCACCCACGCGTCGACCTCGAGGATCTTCGCCCGCAGCCCGAAGGCCTGGGCCCCCACGCCCTGACCGGTGAGCGCGCGGTTGACCGGGTCGGCAGTGTCCCTGGTCGGCTCGGCATAGGCAGCGCGGGTCAGGGTGGTGAAGACCGAGGAAGCCTTGCCCTTCAACGCTTTTCGCGCCAACGCGTCGGCTTCGCGGGTCGTGTGGTCGGGCAGGCCGATGGGGATGTCGATCGCCACGGCCTGGATGGCCACCGACTGACGCACCGTCTCGACGAGACCCGCGATGGTCGCGGCGACCGCGATCCGCGGGCGGGGTGCGCCGGGCTCGAGGATGGCGCCCACCCATCCCGCCTTGCAGGCGTCGACACCGAGCACCGGCACCGTCACGTCGACCGGCGGGTGGGGGTGCGGACCCTCGTCCTCGGTTTGCAGAGCGGCAGCCGTGAGCGCCGCCGCGACGTCGACCCCCACGGCCTCGCCGAGGCGTCCCAGGCTGGTCGCCAGCGCTGCCACGGCTGCCTCGACGTCAGCCGGGTCCCCTGCGCCGGACGTCGCGAGCAACCGCGCCAGGGCATCGGCCTGTTCGGACAAGCGTGCCGACAGCTCGGAGGCCTCGTCCGCCACCGCTCACCGCCTTCCGTCGAGTTTGATGACACAGTGCCAGACATGCCGCCGACCTCCGACACGACCCAGACCCAGCCCGCGTTCGACGTCGCGGTGCTGCGGGCCCAGTTCCCCGCCCTGCGCGGCGGAGCCGCGCACTTCGACGGACCCGGGGGGTCCCAGACTCCGCAGGCCGTGGCCGACGCGATCGCCGGTCAGCTCACCCGCCCGATGTCGACGCGGGGCGAGGTCACTGCCGCGGAGCGGAACTCCGACGCCGCGGTGCACGCCGCCCGGGAAGCGCTCGGCGACCTCCTGGGCACCGATCCCGGTGGCGTGGTGTTCGGGCGGAGCATGACGGCCCTGACCTTCGAGATGGCACGCACCCTCGCGCGCTCGTGGGGTCCCGGCGACGAGGTCGTCGTCAGCCGGCTCGACCACGACGCGAACATCCGGCCCTGGCTGCTCGCGGCCGAGCAGGTCGGGGCGGCGGTGCGATGGGCCGAGTTCGACCCCCGCACCGGGGAGCTCCACCCGGAAGCCGTGGCCCGGGTGGTCGGCGAGCGGACCCGGCTGGTCGCCGTGACGGCCGCCTCGAACCTCATCGGCACGATGCCCGACCTGCCCGCCATCGCCGCCCTGACACACGAGGTCGGCGCGCTCCTTTATGTCGACGCCGTCCACCTCGCGCCGCACGGCCTCGTCGACCGGGTGGCGATGGGGGCCGACCTCCTGGCGGTCTCGCCATACAAGTTCTTCGGTCCCCACTGCGGGGCCCTCGCCGCCGCACCCGCCCTCCTGGGGTCGCTGCACCCCGACAAGCTGGTCCCCTCATCCGACGCGGTGCCCGAACGCTTCGAGCTCGGGACGCTGCCCTACGAGCTGCTGGCCGGCGTGACCGCAGCCATCGACGTGGTCGCCGGCATCGTGCCCGGCGAGGGGCCGCGGCGCGCGCGACTGCGCAGCTCGCTCGCGGCGGTCGGGGCGCACGAGCTCGTCCTGCGCCAGCGACTCGAGGACGAGCTGTCGACCCTGCCCGGCGTCACCCTGCACTCGCGGGCCGCTCGTCGCACCCCGACGCTGCTGGTGACCTTCGAGGGCCACGACGCCAAGGAGGTCTCCCGTCGGCTCGCCGGTCTCGGCGTCAACGCGCCGGCGGGCCACTTCTACGCGCTCGAGGCCTCACGCGCCCTCGGGCTCGGCGACGCGGGCGGACTGCGGGTCGGTCTGGCCTCCTACACCGACGACGACGACCTCGACCGCCTCCTCACCGGTCTGCGGGCGGCCCTGACCTGACCTGCCGACCCGCCCTGCTCGAGTCTTTGAGCGATCCGCGGTGCCAGGACCCGTCGGATCCCTCAAAGACCCGCGGTCCCCGGGATCAGCTGCCCGCTGGCCCCGCTGCCAGCCGAGATGGCGAGTAGAGTCGACGCAGCAGGCTGCCCTGGACCCGGTGGCGCACCACCACCCCAGGAGTCCGGGATGAGCACCCTTCCCCGCACCGCAGATCTCGCGCCGCCCTCCCCCCGGCCGCTCTACCCGGAGGTCGTCGGAGCCGTCCGCGCCGCTGGACTCCTGGACCGGCGCCTCGGCCCCTACCTGGTGCACTTCGCCGTCAACTCGGCGGGCCTGCTGGCCGTGCTGGCCGCGATGCTGGTGTGGCACCACTCGTGGTGGCTGATGGTGTGTGCCGTCGTCCTCGCGGTGGTGTCGGTACAGATCGGCTTCCTCGGGCACGACATCGCCCACCGCCAGGTCTCGCGTCGGGCCAGGACGGCCGCCTTCCTCGGCCTGCTCCACGCGAACCTGCTCAGTGGCCTCAGCTACGGCTGGTGGGTGGACAAGCACAACGCCCACCACGCACACCCCAACGACCTGGAGACCGACCCCGACGTCCGCGCCGGGGTGCTCATCTTCGACGTCAGCCAGGCCCGCGAACGCCGCGGGCTGGCCGCCCTGGTGACGCGCCACCAGGCCTGGCTGTTCTTCCCCCTGCTCGCCTTCGAGGCGGTGAACCTCTACGTCGCCGGCATCCGGTCACTGGTCCGCCCCGGCCTGCCCCACCGCTGGGCTGAGGTCGCGCTCATCGTCGTCCACACCGCGGCATACCTCACGCTCGTGGTCACCACGCTGTCGTGGGTGCAAGGACTGGTCTTCGTCGCGGTCCACCAGGGACTGCGCGGCATCTACCTCGGGGTCTCCTTCGCCCCCAACCACAAGGGCATGCCGGTGCTGTCGCGCGCAGACGAGGCGGACCCGTTCCTGCGGCAGGTGCTGACCTCCCGCAACATCCGTGGCGGGCCCGTCGTCGACTGGGCCCTGGGAGGGCTGAACTACCAGATCGAGCACCACCTCTTCCCGAGCATGCCTCGGGCGAACCTCCCGAAGGCGCAGGTCATCGTGCGCACGGTCTGCGAGCGCGACGCCGTGCCCTACGTCGAGGCCTCCGCCCGGGCTTCGTATGCCGAGGTGTTGCGTCACCTGCACGCCGTCGGGGCCCCGCTGCGCGCGGCCGCCTGACCCGGGGCGACCGCGCTCTGCCGGGCGCCGCGAGAGGTGACGTCGCTCAGCGGGTGACCGTCAGGCCGAGCCACGCGGCGAGGTCCTCGACCTCGCGCTCGACAGCCTTGCGCAGCGACGACGAGAACGCCTCGTCCTCGTGCACCGCCGCGACGCGCAGCACGCCGGCCGGCAGGTCGGCGGTGGCGTCGAGCTTCCCGACGAGCTGGTCGCCGTGCAGGATGGGCATGGCCCAGTAGCCCCAGCGTCGCTTGCCCACGGGCTTGTACATCTCCAGCTGGTAGTCGAAGTCGAAGAGCTCGGTCATCCGTTTGCGGTCGAAGACCAGGCGGTCCAGCGGCGACAGCAGCGCGGTGCGTCCGTGGAAGCGTTCGCCCAGCCGGTCGAGCTGCTCCGGGTCGACCCGCCACTGGCCCCGAAGCCCCTCGACGACCGCGACCTCGCCCACCGACCCGACGTCGTTCGGCTCGGCGGAGACCTCGACGGCCTTGGCCCGCGCGATCCCGAGCGCGGCCAGCCGACGACGACCCCGCTCGACCGTGGGCTCGGCGGCCGGCGCCGCGGGCACCGCGTCGGCGTCGGGGTAGATGCGCGTGGCCAGGTCCCACTGGCGCTCTCGCCCCTCGCGGCTCGACACGGCGACCTCGCCCCGCGCCTCCATGAAGTCGAGCATCCGCTGGGTGTTCTTGTTGTTGGTCCAGCCCGTCGAACGCCACGGCACGACGCACGAGTCGGGCAGCCGTCGCGCCGGCAGCGGTGCCTCCGCCTCGAGCTGGTCGAGGATGTCGAGACGGCACTCGTCGTTCGCCGACACCCACTCCGCGATGTCCATCTGCCAGTCCCGCAACGGCTCGGTGCCCGGCCACCCAGCCATCTCGGCCCGGAAGAGCGCGAGGTCCTCGGCCGGGCGCAGGAACCCCCGCAGCTCCACCACGACCCGCTCCTGGAACAGGTCGTCGAGGTCGCCCAGCGAGTAGGCCCGCCCCAGGCGGCTCCAGCACACGAGATCCGCACTCGGCGCCACCGTGGCCGTGAGGTCGACCTGGACGGACCCGAGTCGGCGCACCACGTCGAGGAGGTCCGTGGGCCGCGGCTCGTCCAGCAGCTGCGCGCGCACCGCGATCCGCCGGGCCTCGGCGCGCGACAGCTCGACCGCGCTCATCGTGATCTCCCAGGACCCACCGAGGCGACCCCTCCGACTCAGCCGCGACCGGACTCGAGGGCCAGCCGGCGCTGCAGCACCTTCGCGAGGTAGTTCATCTGCTGCACGTGGGCGGAGTCCCCGTCGGTCTGGCGCACGGCCGGACCGACGGCGTCGGTGATGATCGCGACGGCATACCCGTCCACGATGCCCATCTGTCGCGTGACGGTGTCGCTGCGCAGCCAGCCACCCTTGAACGCGCCAGCCCCGATGGTGCCGAGACCCCAGCGGTGCGCCGCGATCGGGTGCATCGACGCCAGGAGGTAGGCGCTGGCAGCCTTGGACACCACCCGCCCCGAGCTCAACGCGGCCATGAACCGCACCTGTTCGCGGATGGTCCACTGCATGCCGCCCTGGGAGGTGTCGGGGGCCACCGTGCGGGTGTCGCCGATCGACCGGAGCACCCTCGTGATGGCGGCGCCGGGACTTCCGGGGATGGCATCGCGCAGGGCGATCGCGGCATCCATGTCGGAGGCAGTGAGAGCGGCGGTGACCCAGCGCTTCTGCTGGGCGCTGGCGTTGGCCGGATCGCCGGCGCAGGCGGTGTCGAGGAAGGCCGCGACGACGAGCAACTTCGAGGTCGACCACGCCTTGTAGCTCGACACCGAGCCCTCGACCGTGACGTCGCCCGGGTTGCTCAACGGCGCGAACGCGAACGCGTCGTTGGTGTCGCCCTTGAGGCTGGTGCGGGGTGCGGCCGCTGACGGCTTGGGGGAGGGTTTGGGCTGCACCGGCGCCGCCTTCGTGGGGGTGCGGCTCGGGGTGGCCGTCGTCGTGGTCGGCGCTGCCGCGGGAGTCGTGGTGGTCGCCGGGGTGGTCGCGGACGTCGTGCTCGCGGCCCGAGGCGTCTGCGCCGCCCCCGCGCAGGCGCTGAGCGCGAGACAGGCTGCTGCCAGCCAGACGGTATGCCGCATGGTCACCGAGGGTAACCCGGGCGCACCTCCCGACGGGTCCCTCCGGGTCCCCGGTTCGGGGCGAACACGCAGGGGGACGACCGGCCAGTCCGGCTGGAACCGGAGATAATCGCGCCGTGCCCTACCTCGTGAAGCAGAGCCACCGGGCGCGACCGGTGCGCGGGCCGATCGCGCCGAACCGCGCCCTGCCCCGGGCGTGCGTCATCGGCGCCGGGTCCTCCGGTCTGGCCGCGGCGAAGGCCCTCTACCTGGCGCGGGTCCCCTTCGACTGCTTCGAGCGCGGCAGCGTGGTCGGTGGCAACTGGGTCTACGACAACCCCAACGGACTGTCGGCCTGCTACGAGACGCTGGAGATCAACACCTCGGGCCCGCGGATGGCCTTCTCCGACTTCCCGATGCCCGACGACTACCCGCCCTACGCCCGTCACGACCAGGTCGCCGCCTACTTCAACGCCTACGTCGACCACTTCGGGTTCCGCGACCGGATCACGTTCAACACCACCGTGACCGACGTCGCGCGCGGACCGGGCGACACCTGGTTGGTCAGCACCACCGGCCCCGACGGCGACCACGTGCGGGAGTACGACGCCGTCCTGGTCGCCAACGGCCACCACTGGGACCCGCGGTGGCCCCACCCGCCATACCCCGGGGTGTTCGACGGCGAGCAGATCCACGCGCACGACTACCGCTCAGGTGCCCAGCTGGCCGGTCGTGACGTCGTCGTCGTCGGGTCGGGCAACTCGGCCCTCGACATCGCCGTCGAGGCAGGCAACGTCGCCCGCTCCGCGAACCTCTCCCAGCGACGCGGTCAGTGGGTCCTGCGCAAGTTCGCGCTGGGGCGGCCCGCCGACCAGATCGTGCTGCCCGGGTGGCTGCCGTGGTGGGCGACCGCAGCCCGGCTGCGCGTCGGAGCACTCCTGTCGGGCAACGTCGCGAAGCTCGGTCTCCCGCAGCCCCACCACAAGCCCGGCCAGTCCCACCCGGTGCAGTCAGAGGGGATCCGCGATGCCCTCCGCGCCGGCCGGGTGGTCCCGCGGCCGGCGATCGAGCGGCTCGACGGCGACCACGTCGTCTTCGCCGACGGCAGCCGGGTGCCCGCGGACCTCATCGTCTGGGCCACCGGCTACCGGGTGACCTTCCCGTTCCTCGCCCCAGGCCTCGTGCAGGCCAAGGACAACGACCTGCCCTTGTGGAAGCGCACCGTCCACCCCGACCTGCCGGGCCTGTACTTCATCGGGCTGGTCCAGCCGGTCGGTGCTGTCATGCCGCTGGCCCAGGCCCAGGGGGAGTGGGTCGCCCAGCTCCTGACCGGACGCTATGCGCCACCTCCGGACGCCGAGATCCGTCGCCAGATGAGCGCCGACCACGAGCGCAACAAGCGGCAGTTCTACTCCTCGGTGCGACACACCATGGAGGTGGACTTCGACCACTACCTGTGGGACCTGCGCCGCGAGATCAGGCGCGGGTTCGACCGGGCGAAGGCTCAGGCACGCTGACCTGGGACGGTGAGGCACCCGTAGGGTGGTGTGGGTGGGGAGTCGTCGGGGGATGGGGCACGTCGTGCTGCGCTGGGCTCCCCGGATCGCGGTCCTGCTCGGGCTGATCGGGTTGCTCGTTGTCGGCTGGCAGTACGCGCAGTACGTCACGGTCTTCGGGGACGACCCGTGCCGCAGCCGGAACTTCTGCGACGAGCGGGTGATCGCCCTCGCGCGGCGCGGGCTGTCCCGGTGGTACCTCGCCTCGGGCGCCCTGGCCGGCGTGGGGCTCGTCCTCGTCGCAGGGCGCCGCTCCTGGCGCCGACGCACACTGCCCGGCGGCCCAGACGGTCTTGACGCCTCCGGCGGTCTTGACGGCTCCGGCGGCTCCGGCGGCTCCGGGGGCTCCGGGGGGCTCGGCCCGGCTCGCCACACGGGTCTGGCAGCCCTGCTGACGTTCGCCTGGCTGGGCTGGCTGGTCGCGACGTTCGTCTTCTGGCTGTTCGGTGGCGCACCCCTGGTGATCGCGGTCGTCGCCTGCTGGCTGGTCGGGCTCACCTGGGGCCTGGACCGGTTGTACCGCCGGGCCGTCCCGGCTGAGGCCACCGGGACCACGCTCATCGTCTCGGGAGCCGCCGCCCTCGCTGCCGCGGTGGCTGCCCTCGCGGGCTTCGCACTCGTCTATGCGCTGGAGGGCAAGGGGACCCTGCTCCTGCCACCGCTCGGGGTGCTCATCGCTGTGGTCGCTGTCACCGCAGTCGCTCGGGTGCCGGCCGCGGGGAGCGCCGCCGCGGCGGTCGCCGGCTCGGTGGTCGCCGCCCTGGCGTGTGCCGTGGCGTTCGGCCTCACCGACGGGGGACGGGAATCGGTCAGGTCGCTGCGCGACGAGTTCCACCCCGAGGTGCCCCCCGCCGCATCGTCGCGGGTGGTCACTGCGCCCGAGCCGGGGCCGCGGCCGCCGGGACAGCCCGATCCCCTCCCGACCCCGCGGCCCACGCCCAGGCCCGTCACGGCCGCTCGGCCTTGCGTGGCCGCCGACCTGACCCTGCGGGCCACCGGGTGGGACTCCGCCATGGGTGACTCCTCCGTCACGATCGTGGCCACGAACGGCTCGGCGTCCGCGTGCTGGGTCGAGGGCTACCCGCAGCTGCGCCTGCTCCAGCGCGGCACGGACCTCCGGCTCGAGGTCGGCCACCCGTCGACGAGCGACTACGGACTGCCCTTGAGGTCACAGCGGGTCGGGGTCGCTCCCGGCGGCGACGCGGTGTTCGGCTGGTGGTGGAAGGGCTATCGCAGCGCGGCCGACCAGACGACCCCCCAGACCGTGCTGCTCGACCTGGGTGGCGGCGCCGACGCGCGGCTCGAGCTGTCCGCCGACTCCTACCTCGTCGACGTCATCGACGGCGCGAAGGTCGACGTCACCCCCTGGGGACCCCGGGTGGACTGACCGTCGCGGCCCGGGCGGCCCGAGCGCGGGTCGGAAACCGGCTGGTGTGGAGTGCGCGGTCCGGAGATGATCGAGCCCATGGCATCGAAGGCGACCAAGCACCCCTACCTGTGGGTCGACCCCGAGGACGACCCTCGCGTGAACGAGACCTCCACGGCAACCGATGAGCGCAGCGTGCTCCTGGCGTACCTGCGCCACTTCCGGCTCACCTTCGAGATGAAGTGCGACGGGCTCGACGCCGAGCAGATGGCGCGACGGTCGGTCGAGCCGTCGTCCATGTCGTTGCTGGGCTTGCTCCGTCACCTGGCCGCGGTGGAGCAGACCTGGTTCCGGATCACCATGGTGAACGAGGACGTGCCACGCCTGTGGGGCAAGGACCAGGAGCGCGACGCCGACTTCGACGGTGCCGTGGCTGACGAGTCCGTCGTCGCCGAGGCCTGGGAGGCCTGGCGCCGCGAGGTCGCGTATGCCGTGGAGTTCGTCGAGCGCGCCGAGTCCCTCGACGTGGTGAGCACCCATGCGACGCGGGGCCCGATCACGTTGCGGGAGCTGCTCGTCCACCTGATCGAGGAGTACGCGCGGCACTGCGGCCATGCCGACCTCCTCCGCGAGCGGATCGACGGCCGCACCGGACTGTAGGGCCAGCCCCTCGCGTGCGCCCCTGCAGCCACCCCCCACCGATCCCACCCGATCAAGGCGTCACACGGCGCGGACCCATAGCCTGTGCAGCGTGACCAACGCCGCCGCACCCGAACCGACCACCGTGCACGACGCGGTGCAGCGGTATGCCGCGATGCAGCCAGACCTGCGCGTGCACACCGACCAGTTCGTCTCGCTCGTCACCTCGCTGCTCGACGACGGCGGCATCAACTACGTCAGCGTCACGGGTCGGGCGAAGTCGGTGGCCTCGTTCGCCGCCAAGGCGTCCCGCACCGTCGACGGCGAGCAGGTCTACTCCGACCCGTTGACCGAGATCACCGACCAGGTCGGCGTCCGGGTCGTGACCTACCTGCACGGCGACGTCGACGCGGTGGCGGGGCTGTTGTCCGACCAGTTCAGCGTCCTCGACGACCGGGACATGGGGCGCGAGACGGCCCGGCAGGGCCGGTTCGGCTACTCCAGCCGCCACCTCCTCGTGGCGGTGGACCCCGTCAAGGGCGTGCCCGCGGCATACGAGGCGTTGCGGGGCCGCAGCGCCTCCGTGCAGGTGCGCACCATCCTCCAGCACGCGTGGGCCGAGTTCGAGCACGACGTGCGCTACAAGGGGACGATCCCCGAGGAGCACGTGCCCGACCTCGACCGGCGGTTCACCCTCGCGGCCGGCCTGCTCGAGCTGGCCGACCGGGAGTTCTCCGAGATCCGCGACACCCTGCAGGCCACCATGGGTGGCCAGCGGCTCACGGTCGACGAGGACGACCCCCGCATCAGCGCCTCCGACCTCGCGACCTTCCTGGCCGGCCAGTTCCAGGACGCCGGCTGGTCGCGCACCGACCACTACGCGTGGATCTCCGGGCTGCTGCTCGAGCTCGGCATCACCTCGCTCGCCGAGCTCGGTGGGCTGTTGTCGTCGATCGACCTCGAGGGCATCAACGCGCGGATGGGCTACCGCTACCCCGCGGGTGCGGTGCGCCGGCTCGACGACGCGCTGCTCGCCGTCTACGGCTCGCGCTACCTCGCCCTGCACGGCAACGCGCACCGCGAGGGGGCCTTGCGGGCCAGGCTCGACAAGCTGCGCGCGGTCTGACTCCGCTCGGCGCCTACAGGGTGGCGAGCAGCGCGCGGGCCTCCTCGAGCCGGCTCCGCTCGCGCTCCAAGAGGGTGCGTCGGTCGCCCGCCGTGTCGGCCTGCTCGGCGACGCGTCGGGCGGCCAGCACCTCCAGCTCGCCCGTGGCCCAGTCCTCGCACGCCGCCAGGATCCCCGGACCCTGTCGCCTCCACACCTCGGCCTGGTCCTCGAGGTCGGCCAACCGCACCCGGGCCGCCTCCAGGTCGCGCGCGTACTCGGCCGCCAGCCGCTCGTGGGCCACGGGTCCGACCGTGCCGTCCTGGCGCCCGGCGTCCAACCGGCGCTGGTAGGCCTCGATGTCGGCTGTCGTCGACCGTGCCGCCCCCAGGTCGTGGACCAGCTCCGGCAGGAGCACGGACGCCGCCACCCGCAGCCGCACGATGCGGGTCTCCTCCCCACGCAGGTGACCCCCCAGACCGCTCAGCTCGGCCGTCTCCAGCTCGAGGAACAGCTCCAGCAGCCCTACCTCCTGCGCGAGCCTGGCCACCTGGGTCGGCAGCTGCCGTACCCGGTCGCGGACGTCGAGGAACGGTCGCATGACCCACTCGCGCAGGTCGGAGGACCGGTCGGTGGTGCGGTGCTGCACGTCCTTGATCCGCCGCTGCAGGCTGCCGGTCAACCCCGTCAGGCCCGTGGCCGCCTCGGGGCCGGCTGCCTCTCCCGTTCCTGCGGTCTCCGCCTCGACGGCGTGGACGTCGACCTGCAGGATCGCGTCAACGACCTGCCCCAGCTGGGACACCCGGCCGAGCACGGTCTTCCACGCCGTGGTCCTCCAGCGGACGTCGGCCAGGACCTTGAGGTCCTTGCGGATCCGCGTCGGGTCGACCTCTCCATCGGGTGACTGGCGCTGCTTCTCCGCCAGGTCGGTGATCCGCTCCAGCTCGGCCAGGTAGGCCTGGAACTCACCGGACGCCGATGTGACGAAGGCGGCCCAGGTGCTCAGCGGCACCCCGGTCTGCTGCTTGACGTACTGGTTGGCCAGCCCCTTGACGGCGCGCATCGCCCCGGCGATCGGCAGCCCCACCAGGCCGAACCCGCTCATCGCCTGCACCCCGCCGCCGCCACCCTGGGTCACCAGGCCCAGGGCCTCCTCCAGCGCCTCGAGGGTCTCGGCCACCTCGGCGCAGTCGGCCCGGACGGCGGCCACGGTGCGGCGCAGGGCCAGGAAGCTCGTCTGCACGACGACCGAGTCCCGCACCGCCATCGGTGCGGGTGCCTGTGGTTGCCACCCGATGGGACCGGTGGCGGGCGGCGGGCTCCCCGAAGCCATGTTTCTCATTGTCCACCCGTGCTCGCTCCTGTCCTCGGGCATTGGGGTGAGAAGTCGGCAGGCCCGTCAGCGCCCGGGTCTATCGTGCGAGGCATCCATCCCGACGACGTCCAGGAGCATGCGATGACCTCTCGGCTCAACCCCTACATCTCGTTCAAGGACAACGCCCGCGCGGCCCTGGAGTTCTACCAGAGCGTCTTCGGCGGCGACCTCACCCTCAGCACCTTCGGTGAGTACGGCGACCCGGGCCAGCCCGGTGCAGACGGCATCATGCACGGCCAGCTCGAGTCGCCGAGCGGCTACACGATCATGGCCGCCGACACCCCGCCCGGCATGGAGCACCAGCCCGGCACCAACATCTCGGTCAGCCTCTCGGGCGACGACGCCGCCGAGCTGCACGGCTACTGGGACAAGCTGACGGCAGGCGGCCAGGTGCAGGTGCCACTCGAGAAGCAGATGTGGGGCGACGAGTTCGGCATGTGCGCCGACCAGTTCGGCATCGGCTGGATGGTGAACATCGCGGGCGACCGCTCCGAGTCCGACGGCTGAGCCTCGGCGGCCGGTCCCCAGCACCCCGGCGGCCGGTCACCCGCATCCCGGGCACCTCGCTCACCGAGCCCATCGTCCGCACTTCTGGCCAGGGGTGCTGCAGGAGCGGGGGGTCTGGGCCACTCACGTGCGGCAGGGGTGGCCAGCAGTGCAGGGGTCAGGGGCGCAGCCAGGCGGTCGTGTCGGGTGGCAGCAGGCCGTCCTCGAGCGGGCTGCTCGACAGCAGGACGCGGTCGGCCGGGACCTCGACCGGTTGCGAGGACAGGTTGACCACGCACCGCAGGGCCCCGTCGCGGTCGAAGTCGAGGACGTCCGGTGCCGACTCGCGCCAGGCCAGCCCGGCGGCATACAGGCCGGGGGTCTCGCGGCGCAGCCGCAGCACGGTGCGGTAGAGCGTGAGCATCGAGGCGGGGTCGCCGTCCTGCGCCTCGACGGTGAGGTCGCGCCACGACTCGGGCTGCGGCAGCCACGGCCTGACGCCGTCGGGCGAGAAGCCGAAGGGTGGTTCCTGCCCGCTCCACGGCAGCGGCACCCGGCAGCCGTCGCGACCGCGCATCTCGCCGCCGCTGCGCAGGAACATCGGGTCCTGGAGCACCTCGTCGGGCAGGTCGTCGACGTTGGGCAGTCCGAGCTCCTCGCCCTGGTAGATGTAGGCCCCGCCGGGCAGGGCGAGCATGAGCATCGCCGCGGCGCGTGCCCGCCGCGTGCCGAGCGCCAGGTCGGAGACCTCGCCGGCGCCGTCGGAGATGAAGTAGGAGCTCGTGGTGGGGCGGCCGTAGCGGGTGACGGGCCGGATCTCGTCGTGGCTGGTCAGCACCCAGGTTGACGGCACCCCGATCGGCGCGAACGACGACAGCGTCGCGTCGATCACCGTGCGCAGCGGCCCGGCCTCCCACGGCCCCTTGAGATAGGGGAAGTTGAACGCGGTGTGCATCTCGTCGGGCCGCAGGTAGTTCGCCAGCCGCTCGGGCGTGCTGACGACGGCCTCGGCGACGAACGCCCGCTCGCCGTCGTAGGTATCGGCGATCGCGCGCCACCGGCGGAAGATGTCGTGCACGGTGTCGACGTCCCAGTGCGGGTTGTCGTCCCAGTCGACGGTGCGGAACTGCAGCACCCCGCCGTAGTCGGCGTCGGGCAGCCCCGCCTTCTTCGACATCGCGGGGGCCGCGTCGATCCGCAACCCGTCGACGCCGCGGTCGAACCAGAACCGCAGCACGTCGTCGAAGTCGGCGAGGACCGCCTCGTTGCTCCAGTCGAGGTCCGGCTGCTCGGGCGCGAAGAGGTGCAGGTACCACTGGCCCGGCGAGCCGTCGGGCTCGGTGATCCGCGACCAGGCCGGCCCGCCGAACGCGCTGATCCAGTTGTTGGGCGGCTCGTCGCCGGACTCGCCCCGCCCGTCACGGAAGAAGTAGCGGGCGCGCTCGGCTGACCCGGGGGCGGCAGCCAGCGCCTCGAGGAACCACGGGTGCTGGTCGGAGGTGTGGTTGGGGACCAGGTCGATGATGACCCGCAGGCCCAGCTCGTGTGCCTCCCGCAGCACGGCATCGGCGTCGTCGAGGGTGCCGAACATCGGGTGTATGTCGCGGAAGTCGCTCACGTCGTAGCCCCCGTCCGCCATCGGCGAGGGGAACCACGGCGAGATCCAGAGCCCGTCCACGCCGAGGTCGGCCAGGTAGGGCAGTCGCGCGCGCAGGCCGGGGAGGTCGCCCTCGCCGTCACCGTTCCCGTCGGCGAAGCTGCGCGGGTAGACCTGGTACATCACAGCGGAGCGCCACCATGCTTCCGGTGGGCCCGTCTCGTCGTCGAGTGCCACAGGGCGAACCTAGTGGTCAGTCGCCGCGTGCGACAGGGTGATTCGCCGTCCTCCGGGTCCACGGCCTGCGCCGGGCCCTGGCGGAGTCGCCCCGCAACGGCGCGGCACGCGCATCGGCGCCCAACCCAGTGGGTCGGACGCCGATGCACGCGGGGCCGAGGTCCTCACGGACCCGGGCCGGGAGGTCCACGTCAGTGGATGAACGCGGCCGGGGCCGCCTCCGACCCCTCGTCGTCGAGCAGGTGCGAGACCTCGCGCTTGCGCGGCAGGAAGAACGCCGGGATGAGCGTGAGGGTCACGAGGATCGCGGCCCACCAGAAGGTGTGGGCGAAGGCGTCAGCGGCCGCACTCGCCACGGCCGCAGGCTGCTTGCTCGCGGGCGGGTTGTCCTTGAGGGCGTTGGTGAGGACGACCGAGAACAGGGCGACCCCGACGGAGCTGGCGATCTGCTGGCTGATGTTGAGCAGCGTCGACCCGCGGGCCACCTCGTGGTGGGTGAGCGTCTTCAGCGCCGAGGTCATGATCGGCATCATCGTGCCGCCCATGCCCAGACCCATGACGAACAGGACCGGGATGATGAAGCCCCAGTGTGAGGAGTCGGCCTGGATCTGGGTGAGGGTGAACATGCCGCCGATGATGAGCAGCAGCCCGAACGGCACGATCCGCCCGACCGGCAGGCGGTCGGTCAGGGCGCCGGCGATCGGCATGGTCAGCATCGCGCCGACACCCTGGGGAGCGACGAGCCAGCCTGCGCTGAGCGGCGTCTCACCCTGGACCTGCTGGAGGAACTGGGGGATCAGCAGCAGGCCACCGAAGAACGCGGCGGCGAAGATGAACATCGTCAGGATCGACACGGTCAGGTTGCGGTTCTGGAACAGCCGCAGGTCGAGCAGCGGGTGCTGGGGCCGGAAGCTGTAGACCACGAAGGCAGCCATCAGCGCCAGGCCACCGAGTCCCGGCAGCAGCACCTTGGTGTGGCCGATGCCTCCCTCGCCCGGGATCGACGAGACGCCGTAGAGGAACAGGGCCAGGCCGGGGCTCATCATCAGCATGCCGACGAAGTCGAACGACTCGGACGGGTGCGGGTTGTCCTTGGCCAGCGCGAACTGGGCGTAGATCAGGGCGATCAGCCCGATCGGGGCGTTGATGAGGAAGATGTAGTGCCAGCTGAAGTGGTCGATCAGCCAGCCACCGAGGATGGGGCCGAAGATCGGGCCGAGCAGCATGGGCACGCCGAGGATCGCCATCAGCCGGCCCATCCGGGCGGGACCGGCCGCGCGGGTCATGATCGTCATGCCGAGCGGCATGAGCATGCCGCCGCCGAGGCCCTGGAGCACCCGGAAGCCGATCAGCATCTCGATGGACGTGGCCGCAGCGCACAGGAGCGAGCCGAGGGTGAACAGCAGGATCGCCAGCATGTAGAGGCGCTTGGTGCCGAACCGGTCAGCGGCCCACCCGGACAGCGGGATCACGGTGGCCAGCGCCAACGTGTAGCCGGTCACGGTCCACGCGACGCTGGAGTAGGCGAGCGGCTGCCCGCCGTCGGCGAAGGCCGTCTGGAACGTGCGGAGCGCGACGTTGACGACGGTGATGTCGAGGATCGACATGATCGCCCCGAGGACCACGACGCCGGCCACCTTGAGGACAGCAGCATCGATCTTCTCGGGGTATTCCACGGGTGTCGTGGCAGGTGCTGACACTGGGAGTCCTCTCGGAACTGGGCCTGGGTGTCCCAGGCGGGTGGTCGCGCCCCCCGCGACGTTGCGTGACGCACGAGAAATCGTAGACCGGTGGACTGACAGCCCACCTGCCTTTATTTCCGCGGTGGTGCGTCGATGGACAACGCTGCAGGTGAGAGCGGTGAGGTGCCGAATGGTGACGCAGCGCGGCCGGCGGTCGCCGCCACCACGGATCCGGTCTCAGGCATCGCCGGCCGCTTCGAGGGCACCGATGTCGAGCTTCTTCATGGTCATCATGGCCGCGAAGACCTTCGCGGCGCGGTCGGGGTCGGCGGAGAAGATCGCGTCCCAGTCCTGCGGCACGATCTGCCACGACAGCCCGAACCGGTCCTTGAGCCAGCCACACGGACCCTCCTCGCCCCCGCCGGCCGTGAGTGCGTCCCAGTAGTGGTCGATCTCCTCCTGGTCCTTGCAGTCGACGGTGATCGAGATGGCCTCGTCGAAAGTGAACTGCGGCCCACCGTTGAGCCCGACGTACGGCACGCCGTCGAGCTCGAACGCGACCGTGAGCACCTCGCCGGCGCGGTCCCCGCTGTCGTCGGGGTAGCGCGACACCGTCCCGATGCGCGAGTTCGGGAACACCGAGGTGTAGAAGGTCGCGGCGTCCTCCGCCTGGCGGTCGAACCAGAGACAGACGTACTGGCGTGGCATGGCGTGCTCCTCACGGTGGCGGTTCGCGGGCGGGTCGCGGGCGCGAACCCGGTCCCAAGGAGTTGGACCGCCGCCGGCACCAGAACTCATCGGCACCAGAACTCATCGGCACCAGGACTCATCGGGGGCCAGAGCCGAGGTATGCCGTAGCGTCGCCACCGTGGCCCCGTCACCTCCGTCGCTGCTCACGGCACCGCGCTCCGACGCCGACGTCCCGGCCTACTGGCGCGCCCTGGGGCTGCCCGGGCTGGCCGACGTCCACGTGCACTTCCTCCCCGAGCCGATGCTCGCCAAGGTGTGGGCGTACTTCGACCGGGCGCAGGAGCACTACGGCCAGCCGTGGCCGATCCACTACCGCGACGACGAGGCGACCCGGATCGCGACGCTGCGGGCCCTCGGGGTCCGCGCCATCCCCGCGCTCGCCTACCCGCACAAGCCGGGCATGGCGCGGTGGCTCAACGACTGGTGCGCGGACTTCGCGGCCCGCGTCGATGGGGCGGTGCACTGCGCCACGCTCTTCCCCGAGCCCGGTGTCGGCGAGCAGGTGGAGACCTCTCTCGCCTCCGGCGCGAAGCTGTTCAAGATGCACGTCCAGGTCGGTGGCTACAGCCCGGACGACCCGCTGCTCGACCCGGCTTGGGAGGCGCTC
Source organism: Pedococcus sp. P2_A3 (assembly GCF_056405035.1). Lineage (NCBI taxonomy): Bacteria > Bacillati > Actinomycetota > Actinomycetes > Micrococcales > Intrasporangiaceae > Pedococcus > Pedococcus sp. P2_A3. The sequence goes on from NZ_JBFUCW010000025.1 coordinate 90,502, forward strand.
GAGCGAGCCGGTGCGCCGGTCGTGCTGCATGCCGGCTCGGCCCCGAAGCAGGGGGCCTACACCGGGCCCAAGGCGGTCGCCGCGGTCCTCGAGCGCTACCCGCAGCTGACCCTCGTGGTGGCCCACCTCGGCATGGGGGAGTACGACGCGTTCGCCGACCTGGTCGAGGCGTTCCCCCGCGTGCACCTCGACACGACCATGGCCGGCACCGACTTCAGCAACCGGTTCGCGCCGCTGCCGCCGTCGTATGTCGACCGGCTCGGCGCCCTCGCAGACCGGGTCGTCCTGGGATCCGACTTCCCCAACATCCCCTACCCCTACTCGCACCAGGTCGAAGCCCTGCACCGACTCGGGCTGGGTGACGACTGGATGCGGAAGGTGTTGTGGCACAACGGTGCCCGGCTGTTGGGACTGGAGCCACCCGATGCCTGACCTCCCCGACCCCGGCGTCCTGGCGGCCGCCCTCAGCACCCTGTATGCCGTGCCGCCCGAGGAGTTCATGGCCGAGCGCAGGCGGCTGGTCGCCGCCGCGAAGGCCGCCGGCGACCCGGCCGTGGCCCAGGAGATCGGCGCCCTGCGCAAGCCCAGCCTCGCGGCGTGGGCCGTCAACCTCCTCGCCCGCGAGGCGCCCGACCTCGTGGACGGCCTCGCCGACCTCGGCGGGCGCATGCGCGGTGCGCAGGGACGGCTCGACACCGGCACCCTGACCGCGCTCCGCCCAGAGCGCGACCAGCTGCTCGAGGAGGTCGTGCGCACCACCGTGCAGCTGGTCGCCGACGCCGGCCGCACCTGCAGCACCGCGGCCCAGCAGGACGTCCGGGCCACCGCCATCGCCGCCCTCGCCGACGAGCAGGCGATGACCGCCATGGCCTCCGGCCAGCTGGCCCGTCCCTTGTCCTACAGCGGTTTCGGCGAGGTGGACCTCTCGGAGGCGGTGGTGCGGACCACGTCCGGAGCGATCCTCTCCGTGGTGCCGGGCAGCGGGGGGTCACGGTCGCAGGCCGGGAAGGCACCCGCACGAGGAGGCCGAGGGATCGAGGGGGGCGGCGCCCACGAGACGGGCGACGACGAGGCCGAGGAGGCGCCCGACGAGGAGCGGTTGGCGGCGGCCCTCGACACCGCCGAGAAGCAGCTGGCCAAGGCGGAGGCCGAGGTGGCCCGCGCGCGGGAGCGTGCGGAGGAGACCCGCGAACGGCTCACGGTCGTCGAGCGCCAGCTGACCAAGGCCCGAGAGGCCGACGAGCGGGCGCTCGAGGCGGTCACCGACGCGGTCCGGGCGCGCAAGGCCGCGGAGGCCGCGCGGCATACCGCTCAGGAGGCACTCGACCGCGCACGCTCGGACGACTGATGCCTCGATCACCAGCCGTGCGAACCCGGCCCGCCCTTGAACGGGCCGGCGACGCGGTCGGTGATCCACCCGCCGTAGAAGCCACCCTCCTGCGGGCGCACGACCTCACCGTCCACGACGCACCGGTCCACGAGTCCGGGCATCACCGCCACCGCGTCGGCGATCGCCGTGAAGCCGGGAGTCGGGTGGGCGTAGAACCAGCCGGCCCCGGCCGCGACCACGCCACCCCCCAACAGGTCGAGGTAGGAGGCCACGCCCTTCCACTCGCACCACGACGACCCACCAGCGGGCCGCAGTGACCCGTCGACGAAGGCCTCGCGCGGCAGGTAGTAGGTCGGGGGGTGGCTGGTCTCCATGACCCGCCACGACGCGGTCGTGTGCGCGATCCGCTCGCCGCCAAGCCAGACCTCCACGGATTCGCTGCTCGCCTCGACCCGCGGTGGACGGGGGTAGTCCCAGACCGACTCCTGGCCGGGGGACGTGGGCGCGGGCACGGGTCGGGGCATGCCCCCACGGTACGTCGCCTGCACCGCAACGCTTCTCGGTGCCACTCGGGACGCGACCGGTCACGAAGGCGGGTACCTTGGCCGGACGGAGGTGGCCAGATGGCGCAGGAGCAGGCGGGTATCGACCCTGAGGTCGAGCCGAGCGGGACCGGGTGTGTGGAATGCCTTGCGGCGCAAGGGTGGTGGGTCCACCTGCGCCGGTGCGCACAGTGCGGGCACATCGGTTGCTGCGACTCCTCGCCGAGCCAGCACGCCAGCCACCACTTCGAGGAGACCGGCCACCCCGTGATGGCGAGCTTCGAGCCCGGGGAGGACTGGTTCTGGGACTTCACCCAGGAGCGCGGCTTCAACGGCCCTCGGCTCGCCGACCCGCAGAGCCACCCGGAGGACCAGCCCACGCCCGGCCCGGCCGGGCGCGTCCCCGCCGACTGGCAGAGCCACATCCACTAGCCAGGCGCACGGCTCCACGCACCCGTCGGTCTCAGGGTTGACCCTGAGAGTGACTAGTCACAACGGGGGTCGATCTGGGTATGAGCCCCCATGTACGCGGGCGCCCGGAGCCGGGACCGTGGAGGCATGGCCCTCCACACCGAGCTGATCCCGCCGACGGCGCTGACCGCACCTCTGCGGCCGGTGACCTCACGGGGTCAGGTCGCCCGTCGCGCTCCTGGGGGAGGACGCGGCGGGCGGCGGGCCGCCAAGCTGCTGGTCACCGGCGCGCTCGCCACCGGCATCGTTGCCCTGGCGCTGCCGAAGGTGGCCGGCGCCGAGTGGGCCGACATCGCCACCGCACTCAAGGGGCTCTCCCTCGGCCAGCTCGCCGTCCTCACCGTCCTGTGGCTGGCCGGGCTGTGGGTCCAGACCCCGGCACTGACCGCGGCGCTACCGGGCCTCTCGCACCGCCGCGCCCTGATGCTCAACCTCACCGGCTCGTTCGTCTCCAACCTCCTGCCCCTGGGTGGCGCCGCTGGCACCGTGGCGAACTGGCGGATGGCCCGCTCCTGGGGCTTCGACTCCCCGGCGTTCGCTCGCTGGGCGGTCCTGACCAACCTCGTCGACACCCTCGTCAAGTTCGTCCTGCCCGGTCTCGCGCTGTGCTGGTTGGGAGTCGCCGGCGTCGAGGTGTCGGGCAGTGTCAGCACTGCGGCCTACGTAGGCCTGGGCCTGTTGACCGGAAGCATCGCCGCCGTCTGGCTGGTGGCCCGTGACGACCGTGCCGTGCGTTGGCTGGGGGGAGTGGCCGACCGCGTCGTCGCGCGGGTCCGCTTCCTGCCCACGGCCGACGAGGGGTATGCCGAGCGCGCAGCCTCGTTCCGCCTCGAGAGCGCCGGGCTGGTCGCCGCCGGGTGGTGGCGGATGGTCGGCGGCAAGCTCGGGTATGCCGCGCTCCAGGCTGCGCTCCTCTGGGCCGGCCTGCGGATGGTGGGCGCCGACGTGCACCCGGCCGTCGTCGGTGCGGCGTTCGCGGTCGAGCGGATCCTCACCATGGTGGCCATCACGCCCGGCGCGACTGGCATCGTCGAGCTCGGGATGACCGGGGTGCTGGTGGCGTTCCACGGCGAACCCGCCACCGCAGCGGCCGGGGTGCTGCTCTACCGCGCGTTCATCTTCGGCCTGGAGATCCCGGTCGGCGGACTGTCGATGCTGGCTTGGTCACTGCGCCGCCGCAGCACCGCCCTCGCCGCCTGACGCCACCCCCTTCCCCGCAACCTGAGCGCCCTCGGGGGTGCTCAGGTTGCAGGAAGCGCGTGGGGCTGGGGGCCGGTCAGGCGGTCGTCTCGAGCAGGAACGCGAGGACGGCGGCCTGGGTCCGCAACCGCGCGGCATACTCCCCGAGCCCGCCGGCCTCCGACTCCTCCGCAGCCTGGATGCGCTCGTGCCGTTCGCGCTCCACGACCTCGCGCACCTCGCCGGGCGTCAGCTCCCGGCGCGGAGCCTCGGTGGAGCCGACGCCGGTCGCGGCTCCGGCGACCGGTCCCTGCCTGTGCGGGGTGGTGGACAGGGCCGGCACCGCCTCGGCATTCGCGATGGCCGACAGCGCCGAGCGCACGACGGCGACCGTGTCCGTGTCACCGATGCGCATCGCCGGCAGGAGGGAGGACTGCAGCAGGGCGCGCAGGTCAGTGCTCACCCCCCGATCCTGCCACCGCGCCCGGCGCCAGGCCCGGGGGAAGGCGGGCGCTGGGGTCCGCGGATGGACCGCGCCGGCCGGGGATTCCCCAGCGGCCGCCTCCGGGAGCCCCGGGATCACGGGGCGGTGGACCGGAAACCTCGCAGGCGCAGGCTGTTGGTCACGACGAAGACCGACGACAGGGCCATGGCGCCGCCGGCGATCATCGGGCTGAGCAACCCGGCGGCGGCCAGCGGGATCGCCGCCACGTTGTAGGCGAACGCCCAGAAGAGGTTGCCGCGGATGATGCCCAGCGTGCGTCGGGCGAGCCGGATCGCATCGGGCGCCGAACGCAGGTCTCCCCTCACCAGCGTGAGGTCGCTGGCCTGGATCGCGACGTCACTGCCGGTGCCCATGGCCAGGCCGAGGTCGGACTGCGCGAGAGCGGCCGCGTCGTTCACGCCGTCGCCGACCATCGCGACCGTCCGTCCCTGCGCCTGCAGGCGCTTCACGACATCCACCTTCTCCTGCGGGAGCACGTCGGCGACGACCTCGTCGATGCCGACCTGACCGGCGACCGATCGCGCTGCGGCCTCGTTGTCGCCGGTCAGCAGGATCGGCTGGAGGCCCAGGGCCCGCAGCTGCGCGACGGCCTCGGCGCTGCTCTCCTTCACCGTGTCCGACACGACGAGCACGCCCCTGGCCACGCCGTCCCACGCGACCACGACAGCCGTCGCGCCGCGCTGCTGGGCCGACTCCACGGCATACCGGAGGTCGTCGGGGACGGACACCGAGCGGTCGGTGAGCATGCGGGGCCGACCCACGACGACGGCCCGGCCGTCGACGGTGCCGGAGACCCCGAGGCCCTCGGTGTTGGCGAAGTCGTCGACGGCGCCCAGGGCACCGGCGGCGCGCGCCGCCTCGGCGACGGCGCGCGCCACCGGGTGTTCGGAGGCGTCCTCCAC